>JAGMDA010000787.1 GCA_023128935.1 Candidatus Eiseniibacteriota bacterium
ACCGCGCAGATTATTGGGTGACCCTCCGCCGAGGAGGATCTCCTCACGGCCGTCACCATCCAGATCACCGATCCAGCTGGCTTGTGCCGACGGGTTGGGGCCGGTGGCGTACCCCCAGATCTTCTCTCCACTGCGGGGATCCACGACGAGGAGGCCCCGGCCATCGATGTCATATCCGACTTCCACGACCAGAACCACACCCGGCCCCCCGGCGCCGCAAATCCCCGGCAGGGTGCCGATGGCATAATAGTGCCCGTCCCAGAAACCATCCTCATTGCGGTCGCGGCCGCTAGGCAAGACAATGTCCGCAATGAGCTCTCCGCCCGTCGCGTCATGAATGCGCAAGTGCCAATTCGATTCCCTGGATGCGAGGGTCGTTACCAGGATCTCATCACAGCCATCTTCGTCCAGATCATCGCAACTCACGAGATTCAGCCGGGAGCCACGGCGAAAGTTCTCTCGATAGAAATCGCTTTGCCAGTAGACCCCGTGTCTCTGGCCCAATGGCGCTGCGCAAAAACCAATGATGCCCAAGCGCGTGCCGACCACCAAATCCGGGTGACCATCGGCGTTAAAGTCTGCCATGGCGAAACCGGCATAGCCGGACTCGCCAGACCCTTCCGTCAGTTCCTGGTCCTCCTGGGCTTCGAAGAGAGGGCGCGTGTCTGATGGATCAAGATCTGTTTCGCCCAGGCCCGGTTGCCGCCCCGAACAGGAGCTCAGGGCGAGGAGCAATGCTGACCCCATGAGCCATAACTTTTTATCATGAAACAACATAGCTAACTTGAGCCTGGGTGTACTAGACTGGGCATTGTTATATTATTATGCAAGTGTATCACATTGGCCGGGTTTGAGTATGCAACGAACCGCACGGCCGCTGTTCCGCAACCACGGCCGGATAGTATAAAATCAGAGGAAGTTGACGCCTCTCACGAGATCAATGCAGCGCTCCCTCCTGAATCTGGGTCAGCCTAGCAAGTCCTGAAGAAATGGGTTGATGTTTTTCTCCTGCTGGATTGTCGAGCGCGGCCCATGGCCTGGTGCCAGCATGGTTTTATCAGGCAGGACAAGCAGCTTCTCCTTGATGGATCTCATTAGTTCCTCAAAGGACCCGCCGGGCAGATCCGTTCGTCCGATACTCCCCTGGAACAGCGTATCTCCCGTGAACACCCAGTCGGGATGCATGTCTGGAGAAGCACCGCCTGGCTCTTCGGATGCCATCAGGTGTCCCGGCACATGCAGGCAGATACCTCCCGGACTGTGCCCGGGCGTGCAGCTGACGGTTGCCTCGGCCTTTCCCCAGGTGATTTTCTCCCCTTCAGTTAGGAAACGGTCGATGGGGCTCACAGCGGGGATCTGAATCCCGTAGGCCAAGGCTTGCTCCTGAGCCTTCTCATAGAGGAAGAGATCGGCGCGATGCATCAGGATGTCGCCTCCAAGGCGTTCCTTGAGGGAGGATGCTGCCCCTACGTGGTCGATGTGACCGTGGGTTAGCAGGTAGGCAACGGGCTTCAGGTCATGGGCGGCAAGCTCATCTTCGATCCGCGCCGGTTCGTCGCCTGGATCGATCACCAATGCCTCCCGCGTCTCCGGACAACCGAGCAAGTAGCAGTTGGCCTGGAAAGCCCCTACCACCAGACTCATATACAGCATGCCTATCTCCTCCATCTCAAGATCCATACTGCGCGAGTAGGATCAGCACGCACGGACCGCCTTGCCGGGCCGCAGGAAGTGGAGCCAGCATTCCACACGCGGTGCTTTCCACATGCGCGCCGCTGCTTCGCGGTAGAGTAACATCTGTGGCCGGTACTGGTGCGCGCGAGCCTTGATCTCGTCGGCGCCAGATACCCGGTCGCTCTTGAAGTCGAGCACGACGAGCGTGCCGTCTCCTCGTGGCCAGAGCGCGTCGATCTGCCCCTGCACGAGCAGCCATTCACTGTCGTCAAGTTCGCCCGCTGGGGGCCAGATTCTTGCCAGCTGGCTCGGCGAGAGTCGTAGGCTGAAACTGACCTCGCGCTCGAGTATATCGTTTGTCGTGCGATCGGCCCCACCCGCAATTTCGCGCATCTCCTTTCCCAGCGGAGATGAAAAGAACCGGGTCACCGGCTCCAGATTCTCGTCGGTCACCCACGCGGAGGACACACGACCAATGGATGCCAACTCGCTGGCAACTTGCATCACATGTTCCTGCGCGGCGCGGCATGGATCAACTGCTTCCAGTACCGCATGCAACCAACTGCCCTCCTCTGCTGCGGTCCACTGCGCCGCGCCCGCACTGTAGGTATGGGCGGGAGTGCCCAGCAATCCGGGCATCCCGGGCAGTCCCAGCGATGCGCCCTGTTCTCTTTCGTCGTCGTGGATGGCCTGATCGATCAACCGTTTGATCTCGGTTACCCAGAACTTCCCTCGCCAGGTTGTGGCGGTTTCATGTGAGTATCGCTTCTGCAATCGCGCAGCTAGCCCGGGAAGTGCGCTGCGGGCTTCTGCCAGGGTTTCTTGAGAGCGAATGGAGGTGGGTGGAGCCTGGCTCATCTGTGACCCATGTGGCGCAGGAGCGCCCTCTTGCGCCCGTAATACCGGGGTCTCCGAAGCGCGGGGCGTATGTCGCTGCAGGGCGAGATGCGTGCCAACCTGCACAGGCTGGCCAGACTGGTCCAGCCGGTCCATTAGATCGTGGCGGCTCAGCGTTCCCATAATCCAATCGAGGGGTGATGTTGCTTGGAGCAGAAGTGATTCAGGCACCGGCCCTGGCGTCTCCCAAACGCGAAGGCTTGACCTTAATTTATCCCATTTCTTGGATACGGTGCCAGTGATAATCAGCTTCTCTCGAGCCCGCGTGAATGCGACATAGAGGATGCGCATTTCCTCTTCGCGGATTTCCTGTTTGCGGATCTGCGAGAGCGTGTTGCGTGCGATTGTGGGGGTCCTGAGATAGGCCTGTGGGTCAAAGAGGTCAACGCCGATCCAGTCTTCTCCGGTGAGCAGGTTATTCCTTACATCTATATCATTGATCCTCTGCCCCGTGAGGGATAGGAAGACCACCGGGAACTCTAGCCCCTTGGCCTTGTGAAGCGAGAGAATCCGGACCGCGTTTTGGGAGCCTTCATCTTCAACAACGGTTTCGGGCCCTGCGCCAGAGAGTTCGATTTCCTCGAAGGCGCGCATAAGACCCGGAAGGCTATGGTCCTGATCCTGGCAATGGCGGCGCGTCAGAGCCAGAAGCTGTTCAAGGTTGCCCAGCCTGCCGGATCCGGATTCGCTCGCCGCGGATGCTTCCATCAGACCCGATTCTTCCAAGGCGGCCGCGATCGCCACCGAGAGATCGCCCGCTTGAGCCAGCGTTCTCCAGCGATCCAGCGCGTCCAGGAAGCGCCGGCACCGCCCTGACAGGGTCTCGCCGCCTGCACTCTCTAATAGAGCTCCATTCCCTATCGGACCGCTCCACTCGTCTTCACGGCCAGTTGCTGTGGCCCGCAGAGTGGCAAGCAGAGAAAGGCTCCTAGGCCAGATGGCGCGCAGGTGCACGAGGTCCTCATCCGTGAAGTCGGAAGCAGGGGAACGCAGGACGGCCGCTAGGGACACATCGTCGTGCGCGTTATTTAGGATGCGCAGGAGGCTGAGTGCATCGCGCACTTCCTCGCGGTCGAAGAAATCCTGACCGCCGAAGGCCACCGGGATGCCGGCTTTCCGAAGGATTCCTGCAAATGGGGGGCCGTTGGGCCTGGGGCTGCGCAGTATGACCGCCATATCCCCGTATTGCACGCCTCGCCAGACCCTGATTTTGCGGTCATAGATGCTGAATCCCTCCTCGCGCAGGGTGCGGATGCGTTTGGCCACGAGCCGGGCCTCTGCCGCCAGCCGAGGATTGATGGTGCCGGGGCTACTGCCGCCTGGCTTCTCAAAGATGTGGATCTCAACGGGTGCCGGTCCAGGATCGTTGCTGCGGTCACTAGTAGGATCGCTACTGCCATGAGCAGGATCGTTACTGCGAACGTCAGCCTGATCGCTCGCGCCTTTGGGTTCAGGTAAGCGGAGCGCCTGATCGGCATAGGGGCCACCGATCATCTCGGGTGTGAAGATCGAATCGAACACGTAGTTGACGGTCTCGAGTACGGGGCGGCGGGAACGGAAGTTGGTGGACAGATGGATGCGAACGCGCTGCGCTTCCCCGCCTGCGCATGCACCTACATTCGGCCCTGGCTGAAGAAGCTTAGCGCCCCGGAACAGCTCCCGGAAAATGGTGGGGTCTGAAAGGCGAAACTGATAGATGCACTGCTTGACATCGCCAACCAAGAAGCGCCCGCGCGCCGGACGCAACAGCTCCACAATTTCAGCCTGAAGGCGGTTGACGTCCTGAAACTCATCGACCATCACCATATCAAACCGTTCCAGCAGCCCGGAGGGCGGCTTGTTCAACAGACGGCGCGTATGGAGTTCCAGATCCGAGAAGTCAAGCAGCCCTCGCTCTTGCTTGTACGCTTCATAACGATTCATCAGCTGGCGCAGCAGGGCCAGGAGCGTCTTGAGGGTGAGGCGGCTTTTACTGTATTGCCTGTTGATGTCCTCCAGCTGTCTAGGCAGCCACTGGAAGGGACCGGGACGCTTCTTGGGATCCCCGTTCAGGAGGTCCTTGGCCCGCTCGTTGAATGGCCGCAGCAGATCAGCCGTGCCCCTGGGAAGCGTGGGGAATGCGACCGCCCAGGGGTGTGTCGAGGTGAGAACTCCGGCGCCCTCAAGGTGCGCCTGGAGCAGCCTAAGGTCCGCCACCAGATCGCCTGCTGGGGTCGTGTCCTGTCCGCGGTTCTCTCCTTCATCGCCTGCTGGGGTCGTGTCCTGTCCGCCGTTCTCTCTCCCCGGATTCCAGGGTGCGGGGGCGTTCACAAGGTGATTGAGCAGAGCGGTGTGACGTGAAAGGTCCTTTTTCGGAAGCTCCCGCTCGCCTAGCTTCAACATCCGCGCATAGACCAAGACAGCGGACTTCCAGTTCTGCCGGAGTATCCGTGCGTAGGCGGGCACATAGGCCGGCTGGGCCTGGTCCAGCCCCGCTGCCAGGCGATCCACGAATTCGTCGGGATCCGGATGAACACGAGCGAGTCGGAGCAGATGCTCCAACTCGCGCTTGAGGATCTCCCTGCTATTGCGGAAGCGGCAGAGCTCGATCAGCCGCAGGAACTCATGGTGGCGGGGACTGTCGCGCTTCGGGATGCCAGCCCACTCTGCTGCGGATTTGGCCGCGCTTGGCGGACGGCCCAGATACCAGTGGTGGAAGAGCTCATCCAGGATCCCGGCCATCGCTATCTGATCGTTTGGACTTGAGAGCACACGGAAGGCGGGGTCGATCTGCGCGGCAACGGCATGTTCGCGAAGCAGCCTGGAGCAAAAGGAATCGATGGTTGAGACGTTAGCCTGGGGGAGCATCATGCGCAGCGGCCGCAGCCGAGTGCTGCTGATGAAGGCCTCCTGAAGACGCTGCTTGAGTTCTCCAGCTGCCTTCTGTGTGAAGGTGATTACAAGTAATCGATCAAGGTCGATGCCGTCGTTGAGCACACGGAGCACACGATCGATCAATGTCCGCGTCTTGCCCGTGCCTGCACTTGCTGAGACAAGCACGTAGGGGGCTTCCACACGCGCCGCCAGGTCCTGTTCGGGTGTGGGGGAGAAACCGGTTGTCTGCGCTCGCTCAGTCATGGTTACGCATCCCCTTGTATTGGATGCACGCGGGGGTCAAACCTGCACACCGGTCCGAAGTCACACCATTGACAGGGGAGGCTGCGGCCGATTCTCGCAGGCGACGGACGCATCCTCCCGCTTAGGATGTTTAGGGCCATGTCTGTCATCCGTTCGCGCACAATCTCCAGCATGGGATCCAGGCCACCTGCGCCTGGATCACGTTGTTCTACCTTATCGCTTGATCGCAGGAACGATCCCTCTGGATCGATCTGTTCTTTGGCCGACGCAAGATAGATCCCCTGCATACTGAAGCGCAGGCGGTTGTCCTCTGGAACCCTTTCGTAGGACCGCCGGGGCTGCGGGGTGAAGGTGTAATAGATTCCTCCGACCGGCTCCAGTCCCAGGATTTCCCTGACAGCTAATAGGTAAGTGGCTACCTGTATATTGAGACCCCGCTTGAGATCCTCCTTGATCTGGCTCCTCTTCCCGGACCTCTTGTAGTCGATGATCAGCGCCTGCCGCGTTCCCTCGGCACCGCTGGCGGAGTCCAACCGGTCGATCCGTCCTCTCAAGCGGAGCTGCCAGGGCCGCGCGGGCAGGGCGAACTCACGCGCCGCTGCGGGATCGATGTCGATCTCGAGTGGGGGGAGGGCATTGATTTCGGGGCTCTCGCCCTTCGCCAGAGCGCAGGCCAGTGCTCTGATGTCTGCGTCCTGGCAGGGTTCCAGACCAAAGGAGAGCTCCAGGGCCAAGGGTTGATACGCCGCGGCCCGCAGGCGATGAACCTCTGTGCGCACGAACTCCTCGAGGCTGTGGCCGGTTCTCTTCCAACGGTAGGCGCTGGGAGGATCCTCCTGGAAGATGCGGTACTCCTCTTCGTCTGCCAGTTCGGCGAAGATCGCGCGCATCCTGGCCGCGGCCGCGCCTTCGTCTGCCGGGAGGACTCCCTCGGCGAAGAAACGCTGGAGGGCCTTGTGGGCAGCGCTACCAGTTGAGCGGGGTGTGAGTATCGGTTCCGGACGTGGTTGGAGCTTGAGTATATGCTGTGCGAAATGCTGGAAGGGACACTGGGCGAACTTCTCGAGCTGTGAGGCCGATGCCGTGATGACACCCGTTGGGAACATCTCAGCTGCTGTCTCGGGGGCGAGGGCGTCGGGGAGCGGCCGGCAGATCCGGTGTGCGCACGTTACCGAG
>JAGMDA010000788.1 GCA_023128935.1 Candidatus Eiseniibacteriota bacterium
ATCCATTCTACCACAAGCTCAACGAGGTGCTGAGCGCCCACGGCTTCGACGGTTTCGCCGAAGATCTGTGCCGGACGTTCTACGCCGAGAAGATGGGCCGGCCGTCGCTTCCGCCGGCGGTGTACTTCCGGACGCTTCTGATCGGCTACTTTGAGGGCATCGACTCGGAGCGCGGCATCGCCTGGCGGCTGGCGGATTCGATCTCGCTGAAAGGGTTCTGTGGTTACGCTCTTAGCGACGCCACGCCGGACCACTCGACCATCAGCCGCAACCGTCGGCTGATCGACTTGGAGACGCACGAGGACGTCTTCGCCTGGGTGTTGAAGGTGTTGGCCAAGGAGGACCTGCTGAATGGTAAGACCATTGGTATCGACGCGACGACGCTGGAGGCCAACGCAGCCTTGCGGAGCATCGTTCGGCGTGACACGGGCGAGAGCTACGAGGAGTTCCTGACGCGATTGGCCAAGGCGTCGGGAATCGAGACGCCGACGCGTGAGGACCTGGCCAAGATCGATAAACACCGCAAGAATAAGGGCTCAAATAGGGACTGGGAACATCCGCACGATCCGGACGCGAAGATCACGAAGATGAAGGACGGCCGAACGCACCTGGCTCACAAGGCCGAGCACGCAGTGGACCTTGAGACCGAGGCGATCGTGAGCGTGACGGTTCAGCCAGCCAATCGCGGCGACTGCGACAGTATGGACGAGACGCTGGCCGTAACGGCCGAGGTATTGGCGGATGTTGGATTGGATGCGGAGGCCGGCGAGCACCTCTCCGAGCACGTGCTGGCCGAGACGGTGACGGACAAGGGCTACCACAGCAACCGGACGTTGAGAGAGCAGCGGGAACTGGGAATTCGCCCGTACTGTTCTGAGCCGAGTCGTGGCCGGCGCAACTGGAAGGGCAAGTCAGCCGAGCGAGATGCGGTGTACGCGAATCGTCGTCGGATTCGAGGCGAGCGCGGCAAGGCGCTTCTGCGAAAGCGAGGTGAGTTATTGGAGCGTCCGTTTGCTCACTGTTATGAGACGGGCGGGATGCGGCGGACTCACTTGCGAGGGCATCCGAACATCCTGAAACGGTTGTTGATTCACGTAGCCGGGTTCAACCTGGCCCTGGTAATGCGCAAACTGCTTGGCGCCGGCAAGCCGCGGGCGTTTGCCGGTATGGTCGGGCTTTTATGGCGACATTTTTCGGCGATTTATGGGCGGGTGATCGGGATATTCGGGCTTACGGCACCCCTGAACGGTTCTTGGCGACAAGTGGTGCCGATTCGGGTGAATCGCTTACCCATCCGCCATGTGGCGTGATTGCTGCGGAAAACCGACTTTCACCACGGGCTGCTAGGCATCATTGGCGAACCGAATGTAGGAATCCTTGAAGTAAAAGAAAGGCTCATGGAAAATATTCGTCGGGAAGCCAGAAAAGAGGTTGTCCTGGGATTAAGGGGTTAAGGGGATTAAGGGGATTAAGGGGATTAAGGGGACAGACGTATTATCTCCTTGAGATGTTTG
>JAGMDA010000789.1 GCA_023128935.1 Candidatus Eiseniibacteriota bacterium
GCAAACTGGGCACGATGATCGACCGCGTCCACCGCGAGCTGACCGACGACGATATCCGCCGGATCGCCGACACCTACCACGCCTGGCGCGGTGACCAGGACTGCCAGCAGGAATACGAGGACGTACCCGGCTTTTGCAGGGCCGCCACACTGGACGAGATCCGGGGACATAACTACATTCTGACCCCTGGCCGCTACGTGGGTATGGCGGAGGTGGAAGAGGACGATGAGCCGTTCGAGGAAAAGATGGAGCGCCTGACGGCTGAACTGCGCGAGCAGATGGCGCAGGCTGCCCCGCTTGACCAGCTCATCTGGGCCAACCTGGAGGAGGTGGGGTATGGAGGATGAGTGGCGAGTCTGTAGACTTGGCGACGTTGTTGACATTTTCGACGGACCTCATGCCACGCCCCGCAAGATCGATGCTGGACCGATTTTCCTTGGCATATCTAACCTTGCGAATGGCCGACTAGGCTTAACCTCGACGGCGCATCTATCTGAGGAAGACTACATCAGATGGACACGAAGGGTAACACCGCAAGAAGGGGATGTAGTTTTCTCCTATGAGACGCGCTTGGGCGAAGCTGCAATCATACCAGCAGGATTGAAATGCTGCCTCGGCAGACGAATGGGATTACTCCGAACCAAAAGTAGCCATCTTGATTCGCGTTTCTTGCTGTATACGTATCTTGGTGCCGAGTTCCAGGAAACCATCCGATCAAGAACAGTACATGGTAGCACAGTAGACAGAATTCCATTAGTCGAGATGCCAGACTTCCCTATCCGGTTACCAAGCCTGAAGACCCAACAAGCCATCGCCTGCATCCTAGGCACACTGGATGACAAAATCGAGCTGAACCGGCGCATGAACGAGACGCTGGAGGGGATCGCGCGGGCCATCTTTAAATCCTGGTTCGTGGACTTTGACCCCGTGCGCGCCAAGGCGAGCGGTGAGCAGCCCCCTGGCCTCGCCCCCCACATCGCCGACCTGTTCCCGGATGCGTTTGAGACGTCGGAGTCGGGGGAGATTCCGAGAGGATGGATGCGCACCAGTCTAAAGCGGCTTTTTCCGCTTGATTCCAATTGTGTGATTACTGGCCCCTTCGGCAGCAAACTCCATGCATCGGACTATCGAGAGGAAGGTGTCCCGTTGCTGTTGGTTAAGAATGTTGTAAATGGGGCAATTGTTGAAGATGGGGTACCGCTTGTTGGGTGGCACAAAGTTCCAGAACTAGAGAGATATCGATTGAAGCTAGGGGATATAGTTTTCACGCGAGTAGGGGCTGTTGGACGTTCCGCTTACATATATCCTCGTTATGTTGGTTGGATGATTTCGGGTCAAACACTTCGGGTAAGCATCTCTGATTGGGATATTTTGCATCCAAGATACCTGGCATCGGTTTTCCAATACCCAGCGTTCATTGCTATGGTAGAGAGTCACGCGTTGGGAACAACCAGACCCTCGCTAAATACGAATATCCTGAAAAGCTTTGAGTTCCTTTATCCGCCCCCAGAATTGCAACTCGAGTATGCGAGAATCGTCGCGGCTCTGAATGAGCGTCGTTTAGCAAACCTAGATCAGATCGGCACTCTTGCTACCCTGCGCGACACCCTCCTGCCCAGGCTCATCTCCGGCGAGTTGCGCGTGCCGGATGCTGAGAGGATTGTTAGGAGAAAACTGTGAGCAATAGACTCAAACCCTGGGCAAGGTCAGCGTTCGAGTTGATAGTCCACGCAGAGACTCACTTGCGAGACGGAGGAGACTTCGATCGACGCATAGCTCACATAGGATTCGACAATGCTATCGAAGTGGCGATTACTACATACCTGAGCTTGAATCCAATTCAGCGGGGAGGTAAGACGTACAAACGGGATGACGTTGAGGAGTGGTTGAGGAACTATCACACCAAATTGAAATTTCTTGCGGAAGAGGCCAAAACTCGTGGTTGTACTCTCAGAGTGCCGAATGACGAAATTATCTTTTATCACAATATTCGAAACAGTCAATATCACGCTGGGGGACCTGGTGTCCCCGAATCAGAACACCTGGCGGCTTTGCGAACTGCAACACTAGATGTCTTCTCACTGCTCTTTGATGTTGCCAATGTTGAACAGGTGCTTGAGCAAAGGTTGCTACAACAGATCACGCCGCAAGAGGAACAACCCAGCCGGAACGAAACCGTGGACAAGCTGCTTGACATGGTAGACGAGCCAATTTTCATCGCCGGACAGCCATATGCGGTAAGTGAAGCCCTCTACGCAACGGACCCCGAGGCATATCAGGCGGTTGTGGCTGCGGTGATCGAGTCTCGGAACATTCGTGACGAATTACTCGAGAGATACCCAAGCTTCTTGCACCCTGACATTGTGCATATCAGTTTCGTGCATTACGAAGACGTAGTGTATCTTAAAGTCGTGGATAGGGATATTAGCTTGACTAATACAGAGTTCATCGCTGGTGATGAATTCGAGGATCATTTCTTCTCAATATCAAAATCCCCTGACTATAATGCTGACCTACTTGTCAGCAAGTTCGACCCCTTTTCGATCATCAACTGTTTTGACTTGTTCTCAGAACAGGCCGCATCGGAAATTGACGAGTTGCACAGGGCTGGTAGATTGGAGTCGTTATTTCCATCCACGTATGATGTTGGAGAAGGCACAACATGAGTGTAGCCAATTCGCCGTTTTCAGAATCTATCATTGAGCAGGCGGGGCTGGCCTGGCTGGAGGGCCTGGGCTACACCATCCTGCACGGCCCCGACATCGCCCCCGGCGAGCCGTTCGCCGAGCGCGACGACTATGGCCAGGTGGTGCTCGAACGGCGGCTGCGCCAGGCGCTGCAGCGGCTCAACCCCCAGGCTCCGCCCGACGCCATAGACGAAGCCTTCCGCCGCCTCACCCGGCCCGACTCGCCCTCGCTGGTGGCCAACAACCACGCCGTCCACCGCTACCTGGTCGAAGGCGTGCCGGTCGAGGTTCAACAACCGGATGGCTCCTTCCGCGGCGACCTGATCCGCGTGCTGGACCACGACGACCCCGAAAACAACGACTTCCTGGCCGTCAACCAGTTCACCGTGGTCGAGGA
>JAGMDA010000079.1 GCA_023128935.1 Candidatus Eiseniibacteriota bacterium
CGTCACCCTGAGCGCCTGCGGCACGGCCTTGGGGAAGCGCACCGGAGGAGAGGGACACATCGGCCTCGCCCAGGCCTTCCTGCAAGCCGGTGCACGTTGCTTGCTAGTGAGTCTCTGGAAGGTGAAGGACAGCGCCGCTGCCCTCCTGATGGAACGTTTCTACCGCAACCTGTGTGGAGATGGGTCCGCGCAACCCGGCGCAGCCCGGTCTACTGCCGTTATGTCCAAAGCCGCCGCCCTGCGTGAGGCCAAGCACTGGTTACGCACGTACACAGACGCCGATGGCCACCAGCCATTCCGCCACCCCGCCAACTGGTCGGCATTCGTGTTGATCGGCGAAGCAGGATAGGGACCCCATTACGTGCCACGGTTGCCTTTGGGTGCCCTCCCCCGGCCGGCCGCGCGCATTTCGCGTGTTAGATTCCGCTCACCAAACACTATTGAGTAATGCCGTTGAAGCGCAACGCGACCGCCGAACCGGATGGATTGGAATCGCCGGCTGAAGGAAGAGGATCGGCAACGGACCTCTCTCGCTACGGGCGTCGTTGAGCGCGATATAGACCAAGCAGGGAACAGGCGACTGTGGAAGCAGCTATCGTACGGGTTTCCTGCTGGTCTATTACCATCGATGTCCAATCTTGAACAGACAGATGCCTCAGGAATCCAGCGCAGGGACCCCATAAGCTGTCCGCTACAGTCCTGGACGGAGTAGTCTTCCCATGGCAAGATCGACCCTGCAAGAAACGGGTGCAATCGGAACTGGCCAGCCTAAAGTCAAGTCCAGCACCCAGCAGCCCAACAATGGGGCCCTGAGCGCAGGCGAGTGGCAGCCAGGGCCATGTGAGCAGGCGTCAGGCCCAAGTTGAGCGGAGGCCAGGCCCAGGTGAACAGAGGTCAGGTGTGGGAGATCATACGAACGAGACGATGGCTTGGGTTCCTTCATTGGAACGGTTGATGGTCGGCAACAAGCGATATGTATCTTCCAGGCAGATCCACCCCCATCAGGCGGCTGAGCACCGGGCGGCACTGCACGATGGCCAGTGCCCCTTTGCGGTGATTCTGGGCTGTTCCGATTCTCGGGTGCCGCCCGAGGTGATCTTCGATCAGGGGTTGGGGGATCTGTTCGTCATCCGCGTGGCCGGGAATGTGATAGATGACCTAGTCTTGGCAAGCATCGAGTACGCTGCGGCTCATCTTCATACGCCCCTGATCATGGTGCTGGGACATTCCCAATGTGGAGCGATTACGGCCACTGCTAACGGGGGTGAATTTCATGGCCACCTGTCTTGCGTAGCTAATGCGCTCCAATCGGCCGTGAACGCGGCGAAGGACCAACCCGGCGAACTGGTGAACAATGCTGCCAAGGCGAACGCACGGATGCTTGCGAAGCTGCTTCAGAAGTCTGAACCGATCTTGTCAGGCCTAGTGGCATCCGAGAGGTTGAAGGTCTTTGCGGCATACTACGACATGGACAGCGGTGTCGTTGAGATTCTCTGAATGGCCTGGATGACTTCGTACGGTTCTGCGGAAATCCCTGTTCACCATGGTACGGACCCTACCCGGCAACACCCAGCCACAACTGATAGACAGCAAAACAGGCCAAGGCGGCAGCCGATAGCCCGATTAGAGCGCGGTTGATTCTTGGCCCCAGCCGGCTTGCTGAACCAAAGGTCAGGATGATTGCCCCGAAGGTAGTGACAAGCGTCGCGTAGAATCCGAATAGGAAAGCGATCCCATTGATGGGAGCAGCACGCCAACCGCTCAGCAGTGTTGGCCCAGCGACCAAGCTCCAGTAAACGTATGGCCCGGGGCTGATCAGATTCATAACAATTGCCTTGAGAAGGCTCTGGGGGCTGGATTCACGCGCCGGGAGGGCTCTCTTGTCAAAGTGGCGCCATCTAAGGAATGCGCTTACTGACAGATAAGTGATAAAGAGTCCGCTTGCGATGTGCAGACCGCGCTGCAGACCATCCGGCACCTGACTCAAGACTAGCAGTACGATCAGAATGATGAGTCCGTCGCTGATGAGCGGCGCCAGAGCGCTGGGAAGAGTGCGCTGCCATCCGTTCTTCAGTGCCTGTGAGATGATGTACGTCTGAAAGGGGCCGGGTTGCGCAGCACCTGCAAAACCGAGACCGACACCCTGTATAAGATAGAGGATCATAGGCCCAACCCGTCAATTCCAACCGCGCCCGAGGATCCTGCGCGGCGGGGCGGTCGCCTCCGGGGAAGCCTTCCATGCTTCCCCCACACTCAAGAATCCTACCAATACCTCAGAGGCCGATCCAGGGGGCTCCCGAACCCCGAGGCCGAGGGTTCCTGAAACCCTGAGGGTTCTCCAGGAGCTCTGCAGATCCCAGTGTCTCCGATGGTCCTAGCCATAATGCGGCCATAATCCTCGGCGCCAACTGCTATTGCTTGCGCGATAGCATGCCATCTGAGACCGTGCTCGCCGTTTCCAATGCTCGCGCGAGCTTGAGCTAAGCTCCGCTTGGAAACAGCTCCGCGCGGCCCCAGCTGGCACACTCTCCCGAGTTTTCGCTCGAGGATTATTGCCGCATCAGGTCTGATATGTAACAACCGATGTCAACCCATGTCACACGTCAATTCCTGTCTCTTTTATCCTCACTGTGGATGTAGGGAGAACCCGGTGTAACCCCTCACTCTCTACTGCTCTGTAGCTGATCCCGGATTTCAGATTGGCAGGGGAAAAAGGCCGTTGCGGGCTTGGCTTTGTGTAACGCAATGTTCCAGGCAGCTTAACCCGCAACGGAGGCGTGCGGTCGTGGGATCTACGCTGATGGCAAACCAGTCAACCCCACAACCCACGAAGCACTATCGGCAATATACTCTCATCCGGGCTTCGTGCCTACCGTGCTGTTATTGAGAGGGGCGACTTTGAGCTTCTCGCCCTGGTCGAAGAAGCCGGACTGCGTTGCCCCCGCTGCCGGTCAGCCCGCTGTGTCCACAAGCATGCGTGGCGCTATCGCAAGCGGGTGACTGACCTATCCACCGGAGATATCTTTGAGAACCTGCCCATTCTGAGGATCCGCTTCTGCAAGGGCCCGACGCGGTCGGTCATGCCGGCCGATCTGTGGCGCGGTCGGTTCACGGTCAGCTCGGTGCTTGAGACCGTGGTGCACGTTCTCCGCGACGGGGTCGGCGAGGCGATCGAGTGGACCTCGTACGCGGGATGTGGCGAGGAGCTGGTCTCCGAGCGTACCTTGCGGCGCTGGAAGAAGTTGACGGCCACGCGCCTGATCGGCTCAGCGCTGGCCTGGTTGGGTCCGAAGCTTCGGTTCCGCTGGTCGGGCAAGGATACCGCGGCCGATCAGCTCGAACGGCTTCTCGATAAGCTCACTGATCCCATCTACATCGCGTTCCGTGCCGTCACCGGATACGCCGTCATCGACCGTCCTACCGTGACGGGCGAGCTTGTGCGGCCACGATCCTCTACGCGACCGGTTCCGGGACGTCTCCCTGAAGCTCCTCCACCCGATCCGCCTTCGAAACTGAGGCCGCGCGGCGCATGGTGGCCCCGCACGCGCCGGGGACCACCCCGGGATGGATGAAAGGACAGAACTGAAGGAGGAAGAAACGGTGATCCAGGACAAGAATCGCCCCCCACGTCCCACAGCCAGGGACTGGGCGGTGTTCCGCTATGGCTTGATAGGCCAGGCTACGCGCCCACTGGCCGATGAGGTCGTGGCCCAGACACTCGCGCGTATCGCCGCCCGGCAGCACCAGCTGCCCGACGGTTCGCTGCGGCGCTTCAGTGCGGCCACGCTGCGCACCTGGCTGAAGGAGTACCTGAGCGGCGGACTCGATGCCCTGATGCCGAAAGTTCGTACCGACAAGGGCAGCTTCCGCAGTATCGATGACGACACGGCCGAACTCATCGCCCGCCATCGCGTTGAGCAT
>JAGMDA010000790.1 GCA_023128935.1 Candidatus Eiseniibacteriota bacterium
GCACTGTGTCAAGAAGAAACGGCGCGGCACTGTGTCAAGAAGAAACGGCGCGGCACTGGCCACGCCGGTTTTTGCGTTGCGAGTTGCGATTCCTACTTGAACAGATCCTTTATGGCACCCCAGGTAGTTCGGTGCGTCGAACTTGTTCCCAAATCCGTGATGCCGATGCGGACTGCGGGAATCAGCTGCGCTCTGCCGGTATCGTCGTGCCAGGTGCCCTGGTACAGGCCCCAGCCCTGATTCCCCGGCTCTGCAGAAGCCAGTCCAATCCTGTCTCCCGGAAGCAGCACAGCGCCGATCGTAAAGCAGTCTCCCTCCCCGCCCATGAGGTGCGGCGGGCAGGCAATGTCGTTCTTCAAGGCTACATAGGTCCATGCGGCAGGCGGCCAACTCGCATAGAGGGGGCTGAACTCCAGGTCATCCGCGACGATTTCCCCCGGCGCGTCGCTCAGACCACCAGCTTCCCGAATGGTTACATGGTGGATTCCTGTGCCGCTCACAAAAAGGGCCACATACTCGACTAGCCAGGGCCCCTCAAGTGCGGGTTCCGGCAGCTGGAATGTGAGCTGAACCTCATCAGCCCAATTCTCCCCGATTGCATACCCGAGGATCTCACCGCTTTCGCAGCCCAGGTAGGCATCCGTGCGCTCATCCCAATCAGGGACCGTTAGGGGGTTCTCGTACCATTCGCGCGCTCCCGCGCTTACCGCAACCACAGCTGCCAGCACGAAAGCCATCCATGCGGCGATTCTCATTTTTGTCCTCCATGTTGCCTGGCAAGGACTCTCACAAGTCCCTGCTCGCCGCCTTATCACGCTAAGAGCTTAGCACACCAAGGCCGACATCGTCAAGTCGGCCCACTTGCCATATTTACGACGTAACTACGTCCAATACAATGAGTTACCTGGCAGCTACAGCGATCTTACATCTGAAGCTTAGAAAGAAGGATTACATGTGTATTCTATATCGCACCCCGATTCCGGGATCTACAGGAACAGCGCTTTCAGCTGGCGCCTTGGAGCAGGCATCCTGGGAGACTCCGCCTGGCACAGCAACCCAGATCGAGGTCGCGAGCGGGTATCTCCCATAGACGAAGTCTTGGGGAAAAGGGCCAAAGTCGAGGGAGCGGTGTCCAGAGGGCCCCGCTCCTCGACCTATGGGGATTCTGCCTCACATTTCTAGCCTCCGCCATTCACTGCGCCGGAGGGGTTGGCCCTTCTGGGCACTATCTTATTACATGAACTTTCCTGGCAATTACAGCATCCCCCACCCTCATCCTGAGGAAATAGATCCCTGCAGTTACGTCCGGATCACCTCTAACTGCTCCCCCCCAGGTAACGCAGTGTTGTCCCGCCGGTCGGTACCCACTCACAAGCGTCTCAACCCTCTGGCCAAGAATGTTCAGTATATCAATGGAGACGAGCCCTTCATTTTCCAGCGAATAGTCAATTGTTGTCGGCTGGCTGATAGGGTTAGAACATCTCAGCTCTATCGCCATGTGCTGCGCCTTGTCTCCTGCGATGGCGCCCGCACTGATATACTCTACCACTAGATAGGGATGCCGCGACGACACCCCATAATCCTTGGAATAGAACCTGCTGCATCGGCCCTCGTAGTAGCGCGCCTCTACGGCCAGACCATAGTCATCAATCGTGCCGTCGACCCACGCCTGCACGAGGTCCCGGATATCGACGGCATACCAGCAGTAGGTTCCGGGGCCGAACCGAAAGGACGCCCATATCTGGGATCCGTGTGGTATGTGCTGATTCTGCGGCCAGGTGTTTTCGCACCAGTCCTGCGTGATGGCGTAGAAGTCCGTAGATGTGTAAGGATGGTTTGGACAACCGTGGAACCGGAACATGTTAAGCGTTGCGCTCACAATAGTCGCGTTTGCGATCTCACTGAGATCGAACTTCATCATAATGCGCTGGAACATCTGGCATCCGGCGTGGTTTGCCACCCACAGCTCCCCCTGGGGATGTGGGTACGGATCATATGGATCGGTGTACATATCGTCGGTAGGTTCAATGGTAAGAGTGTCCGCACTTGCCACAGGTGCCAGCAATCCCACCAGCATCGCGGCGGCAAGAACCCAATATGCCCTCATGTAGATCCTCCTTTCGTTGCATCGTTGCGGCTCGCTGGGCGAGCTGCCGTTCACTACAGAGCCGTTTGCAGGCGAACTATCAACCTCTCCGCCTCATCGTCGGCGCCGCCCGGTTGCGAAACCGGCGCCATATAATCAATCCTCAGCATGGATTGTTCTTCACTCAGTCCAAGGGTGACTCCGCCTGTCAGGTAGGAGTACCGATGATCACCATCCACGTTGGAGGCCTTGTCCCAGGACTCATATTTGGCGTACGGCTGGACATAGCGCAACGCATCCCAGCCGGTGCTGATGGCATAGCCGCCCTCAAAGTAGAAAGCTGTCATTTCGAGATCTTCAGGCCTGATTACGCTCTCTTGCGGGTCGTCGTGCTGGAAAGCCTTTCCATGGTAATATTCCCCCCGTAGCTTGCTGTTGTGCGAATCAAGGGAAACACCGAAGCCAGTTCTGTAGCCGGATCCATAGACAGTCTCATAGGGTGGGATTGGTTCTGCTCCCAATGCCATCGCAACGTCGCTGTAGTGCCCGCAGACAGACAAGCCCGGAACGGGGGTATGCAGGACCAGGCCAAAGAGAAAGTCGTGTTCTCTATCAAGCGTCCCGGCAGGTCCGTTTAGATATGCAAGTTGCGCTTCAATCCTCACTGCGTCATTGGCGGAATAGTCGAAATCGAGAACGGCGCCCGTGGGATGACATCTCGCAAAGACCTGCCTGAAGCCTGGCTTCTCGGCCGTGAGCATGTGGATGCAGCACTCATGGGCCATGAATCCCCGCAGCATGTGTCCCTTCGCGAATCCCAGTCTCAGCAGTGTGGAAGGCCTGTAGAACACGCCTGCCTCCATCAATTTGATCTGGCGGCCGGGCTGGCATGTGGCGGTTGCAGCTTCGAAAGAATACTCAATGCCCTCTCCCACGCATCCGAATGCTTCTATGCCCGCGAATCGGATCGAGAATCCGTCGACGTCAAGCTCGTAGCCGCCCCTTTCCAGGTCGCCATCGCGGTAGTATTTCTTGCCCTCAACAGCGACATCCACATGGAACTCCGGAGGATCCAAGGCGCATGCACGGTGAGCGCCGGCAGCCAGCACAAGTGCGGTTACTAACACTTGGACACTGATGGCCAAGGCGGCCGCCAAAGAAGGTCGTCGCCTCGCGCGCCCCGCTTGTACATTGACTCGGACTCTGAGATCGGAGTGGTGAATCGTGGGCGTTGATCGCATCAAGAACATCCCCCCTTATCTGCGGGCACTGCGACGCAGCTTCTTGCCGACCTGCTCCCTTGAGGGTTCCACCGACTTGAAGTGCCAACGGACCAGGGGGAAGCCAGGCTGCAACGCAGGGGAGAGGTTCTCCCGGGTTGTCTGTTCATAAACGGCTTCCCCCTGGCAACCCCGATCAGCATGCAACCGCCAGCAACCATCAAGGCAACGCCACTCCCTCTCGTCATCCGTCCCCTAACAGGCGGGACAGGCGAGATATCAAAATGTTAGGCAAGACAAGTAAAACTAGGCGTTACCAACTTATACCGCCCAACATTTTTTGTCCAGCCTAAAAAGAGGCTTCCTGCCCAAGCCTGGCATGAGTTCTTCTTATGACTCCTATGATCCAATCTCCAATGGGGGGAAAGTCGCTGCGGCAGGGGTTCGGCCGACTGCATTTTCTGGCCGGACATCGTCGCGAAGGCACGCCGAGGATCGGCGAAGGGAGAGCATAACGAAGGCGGAGCGGGCGTGAAGCTGCGCAAAGACAGTAGATGCCTGATGATAGCTCCGGGGTCTTAAAGGAACAGGGCTTGCTGATAGCTCCGGGGTCTTAAAGGAACAGGGCTTTTATAGCTCCCCAGGTCGTCGAGTCTGGTGAGAAGGATGCCTCGACCGGGATGACGCGAACGCCTGCGTTGACTCCCCAATCCCCGGTGTCGTCGCACCACTCACCGCGGTAGAAACCCCAAGTGTGGCCGTCGGCCGCAGTATCGTCCAGACCGATACTGTCATCGATACCATCGAGCCGGACACCGATGAAGATCTCCTCGCCGCCGCAGAGGACCAGAGAGAGACCTGAGATGTCTACATCCACCCAACGAACGGGCGGGATGGGAGTACCCGGATTGAAGAGGACGCTCTCATCAATCACCTCACCTGGAGCCCCAGTGATGCCATTGGGCGCCTCACGCACAACCACGCTATGGTCAAGAGTGCCCCCTACCCAGAGGCGCACGGTAGTGAGCATCCAAGGATCCGTGTTCGGCATGGCGAAACCGACCTGAATCTCCTCGGCCCAGGAGGGGTTTATGCCCCAGCGCTCGAACCCACCGTCGTCGTATGCCAGTTCATGGTCGCCAAGCAACTCGCCACTGACGACTGGGTAGTCGTAGGCTTCCGACTCGCGGCCACTGCGCGCCGGGACTGCCAGCATAAGAACCGCGAGACACAGTATGAGAATCCTCATGCGCTCCCTCCCCTGCCCGGACAGGAATCTGCCCAGGTGATGCCGGGAAACCGAAGGACCGGCCCCTTCTGTCTGGATCGTCAGGACAGCGGATTTGCTGAGAAGAAATGGTGTTAGGGCTCGCGCAAGAATCGCTGCAACGGAGGCTATCCACTGGAAATCGGGGCACTGTTGGGGGGCATGGATCCTTGCGGCTCCGGCGCCTTGGCGGTATGGCGGTATGGATCCTTGCTGATGTAGCGCCATGGCGTATGCTCCCGATGCTCGCGGGTGCGTCCGCTCACGACCGCCTTTTGAAGGAAACCAATGCTGCGAGGAGTCAATGGCGAAGGATTCACCCCTGGAACCGCCCGCATCGAACCCCAAGACCTATGTCGAAGTCATTCTTCAGGTAGATCAGAGGGAGACAGAAACCGCTGAGGCCGCGCTGTTGGAACTAGGGGCCCTGGGCACTGCCCTTGAGATCCCTCGTCGGGCACAGGCAGGCCCACCACAGGTTGTGGGCTATTTCCAGCCCGATACCGTGCCGGAGGCATCTGAGATCCTGAAGCAGTTCCACTTGCTCCGCCCGCTCTACAACGCTGCGATACAGTTTCGCGCTCGACAGCAACCATCCCCCGCCACGCCACAGCAACCGTCGCCCGCCACGCAGCCGCTATCAGCTCCTGCGGTCCAGATCCAAACGAGGCCCTGGCTGGACTGGGCCGGCCAGGCCAGAGCCTCCTTCCGGCCATTCCAGGCCACCCCCGATCTGCAGATCGCGCCGCCCTGGAATGTGCCCGCCGAACCCAGCGGTGATCTCCTGGTCCTTCATCCGGGTGCGGCATTCGGACTGGGAAGCCACGCGACAACCCGCGGGTGCCTTGCCTTCATTCCACCCGCGGCAAGCGACATCCCCCGAGGGTCCGCTCTGGATGTCGGGACGGGTACCGGGCTACTCGGACTGAGGGCTGCCCAGTGTGGCTTCAATCCCGTGATCGCCTGCGACAATGATCCTCTTGCCGTGGC
>JAGMDA010000791.1 GCA_023128935.1 Candidatus Eiseniibacteriota bacterium
CGCGGACCTCAGCGCCCAGATCGCCCGGCTGGTAAGCGCATCACTGGGGGACCACGAGTGAGTCAGTCGGAGGCCTTCATACATAGCGCATCCCTCGGCTGGCCTGACTGGGCATGTGTGATCCACGTGCCATGTGGCCGCCAGATGGGATGATCCGCATGGGCCGATATGATGCTGCCTGCAGCGTGGTCGCTTGATGAAGAGGGTTAGAAAGCAAATGACCGAGAAAGAAAGACCCACAATGCCGCTGCTTAAACAAATCGCAGCACGATTGCCAAGCCGATGGCAGAATGAGCTAAAACGTATTCACTTCGGAAGGCAGATCAACAAAGGTACTTTTGGGACAGATGAGCCAGAGTACAAGATACTCCACAACCTCATAACCCCCGGAGATTGGGTCGTCGATATCGGAGCTAATGTTGGGCATTATACGAAGCGATTTTCTGAATTAGTTGGAGCACACGGGCGTGTTATTGCTTTCGAGCCAGTGACAGCAACATTTTCATTACTGGCAGCAAACGTTCAGCTGTTTGCCCAGCGCAATGTATCATTGATAAATGCTGCGGTTTCCGACAAGTTGGATGTTGTCGGCATGTCGATGCCGAACTTCTCTACAGGGTTAACCAATTACTATGAAGCCCACATTTCGTCTGCTGCAGACAGTGCATTATCAGTGCTTACTATATCGCTCGATTCGCTCTGCATAAATCAACACATCGCACTCGTCAAGATTGACGTAGAAGGCCACGAATCCTTCGTTTTGGACGGTATGCAGAAGCTCATTGAGAAGCATCATCCTGTCCTTATTGTAGAGACTGGCTCCAAGGAGGTAATCGCCAAGCTGACGTCAGTGGGTTACGTTCCGGAGAAATTTCATAAGTCGCCGAATGTTGTATTCAAACCGGATGTATGAGGAACATGCTTTCTAACAACTGCATCAACTCGGACTGGCAATTCCGCTGCGCTCCATTGCCATCCGGTTATGCGGAGCGATAGATGAACGCTGGCCATATCACCAGGATCGCGGATGAGTTGACCCTGAGAAACGGGCAAGTACACGCTACGGCTGTGCTGCTCGAGGAAGGGGCCACGGTTCCTTTCATTGCCCGCTACAGAAAGGAAGTCACCGGTTCGCTTGACGAGGTCGCCATCAGACGCATACGCGACCGTCTTGAACAACTGGCGGAACTCGACAAGCGACGCGAGGCGATCCTCACCTCTCTCGCAGAGAGGGATCTGCTTACGGACAAGCTTCAGGCGCAAGTCTTGAACGCTACGACCTTGGTGGCGCTCGAGGACATCTACCTGCCCTACCGGCCCAAGCGGCGTACGCGCGCAACCGTGGCTCGTGAAAGGGGCCTGGAACCTCTGGCTCACCTACTGCTGGCGCAGGAAACTGCCCCCCCCATACAGCCAGCAGTTGAGGCTCAGGCTTTCATCAACCAGGAAAAGGGCGTTGCGACAGTCGAGGAAGCCCTAGCCGGTGCTCGGGACATCATTGCAGAGATGGTGAGCGAGGACACCCAGGCCCGTTCGTCCCTACGGGAGCTGATAAATACACAGGGAACGATCCGCTCGAGGGTGGGCAAGGACAAGGCGAAGGATGGAACCAAGTATAAGCACTACTTCAAATGGGAGGAAGCTACAGCCACGGCCCCCTCGCATCGCATTCTGGCAATGCTACGCGGCGAGAGGGAACGCGTCCTGACGCTGTGTGTATTGCTTCCCGAAGAGGACGCTGAACGCCTATTACTCGAACGTTTCGTGAAAGGACGGACTCCAGCCTCCGAGCAAGTGACCCTGTCCGTGCAAGACGGCTACAAGCGGTTACTGTTCCCATCTATGGAATCCGAGACCAAACTCGAAATGAAACGCCGGGCCGACGAAGAGGCAATCCGCGTATTCGCCCTGAACCTGCGCGAACTACTGCTTGCTCCTCCTCTGGGCGAGAAGACCGTCCTGGCAATCGATCCCGGTTTCCGCACGGGGTGCAAGGTTACTTGCCTGGATCGGCAGGGCAAGCCGCTGCACAGCGATGCGATCTATCCCCATACACCTGATCCGCGCGCGAAGAAGGCAGGAGCGATTCTACTGGACCTGTGTAAGCGCTTTCAGATTGAGGCCATCGCTATTGGAAACGGTACAGCGGGGCGGGAGACCGAGGCGTTCGTACGCAGACTGGGCCTACCTGCCCGGATCCCCATCGTTATGGTCAATGAATGTGGCGCCTCGATCTATTCAGCCTCCGAGGTTGCGCGCGAGGAATTCCCCAACCTCGACGTAACCGTACGCGGAGCCATCTCAATTGGCCGGCGACTGATGGATCCGCTGGCCGAACTGGTCAAGATCGACCCAAAATCGATCGGAGTGGGTCAGTATCAGCACGACGTGGATCAAAAGGCCATCAAGCGGAGCCTGGACGACATCGTTATGAGTTGCGTCAACGCCATTGGGGTGGATGTCAACACGGCCAGTATACAGCTGCTTGCCTATGTCTCGGGCTTGGGTCCCCAACTTGCCCGCAATATCGTGGCCTATCGAGCTGAGCATGGCCCCTTTGCCACACGCATGGAACTGACAAAGGTACCCCGACTGGGACCCAAGTCGTTCGAGCAGGCGGCCGGATTCCTGCGCATTCAGGGTGGCAGCAACCCGCTAGGTGCGAGCGCTGTTCACCCAGAGAGCTATCACATCGTCGAGGCCATGGCGGAGGAGCTTGGCTGTTCGGTAGCTGATCTAATGAGGGATAAGACGCTCAGGGAACGAGTTGATCCTGCGCGTCACATCTCGGATAACATCGGTCTGCCGACGCTGATGGATATACTCGAGGAATTGGCCAAACCAGGCAGAGACCCGCGGGACGAATTTGAGGTCTTCAGCTTCGCCGAAGGCATTGGGAATATCCACGACCTGAATGCTGGCATGAAGTTGCCCGGTGTGGTGACCAATGTGACCGCCTTCGGTGCCTTTGTTGACATCGGCGTTCATGAAGAAGGTCTGGTGCACATCAGTCAGTTGGCTGACCAGTTCGTCAAAGATCC
>JAGMDA010000792.1 GCA_023128935.1 Candidatus Eiseniibacteriota bacterium
TGGATTGTCATGATGCTGCTGGTTGGATTCGCTTCGATGGGGGCTCTTCTATTTGCCGCGTGACGGATTACCTTCAGGGAAGGACAAAGGCTCGCGACTGCACGTCCGCCGCGGAGCGTATCACCAGTATCATAGATGCGGGGTGACGGTCAGGAGGTTTCGATGTCACTCAAGTTGGGTATTATCGGCATGCCGAATGTGGGCAAGTCTACGCTCCTCAATGCACTGACGCATGCAAACGCCGAGGCGTCGAACTACCCCTTTTGCACGATTGAAAAGAACGTGGGAGTGGTAGCCGTTGATGATCCCAATCTTGCCGCTCTGGCGGAAGTGCTCGAGCCCAAGGAGGTGATCCCCGCCACAATTGAGTTCGTCGACATTGCAGGCCTTGTGCGAGGTGCCAGCAAGGGCGAAGGACTGGGAAATAAATTCCTCGGGCACATCCGTGATGTCGACGCGGTGGCGCACGTCGTGCGCTGCTTCAGTGACGAGAACGTAGCCCATGTGGACGGCCGCGTGGATCCAGTGGCCGATCTGGAGATCGTCGACACTGAGCTTCTGCTGGCGGATCTCGAGGCCCTGGAGAAGCTGAGGGAGAAAACCAATCGCCTGGCCAAGAGTGAACCCAAAGAGGCGCAAGGCGATTCCGAGCGCATCGGGCACCTCATTGAGGCTGTCAAACGAGGGGTTCCCCTCCGGCTAGTTTCCCTGGGGGAGGAGGAGCAACGCTGGGCACACGAGTTCGGTCTGCTATCAGCCAAGCCGTTGATGATCGTGGCGAATGTGGATGAGGATGACCTTACTGGTGGTGGATGGGTCGAGAAGCTGCATCAACAGCTCGGTGAGGATATCCCAGTCTTCGCCACCCCAGTGAAGATCGAGGAGGAGCTCGGTGAGCTGTCGCCTGAGGAGCGCGAGAGCTTCATCCGCGATCTGGGGCTCAAGGGAGCGGGGCTGCATCGGGTTGTACAGATGGGTCGCAAGCTCCTTGGATTGATTGCTTTCTATACAATCGCCCATGAGAAGCTCCAGGCTTGGCTGATCCCGGGAGGGACAACGGCGCCGAAGGCCGCGGGGAAAATCCACAGCGACATGGAGCGGGGTTTTATCCGCATGGAGACCATGTCAGTCAGCGACCTCCTCGAGCATCGCACCCGCGCGGCGCTCCAGAAACTGGGCCTCATGCGGGTGGAAGGCCATGACTATGTTGTCCAGGAAGGGGACGTCTGCCAGATCCTATTTAACTGAAAGGCGTTCACTTCTGTTGGCCGCTCTCGCGAAGCTCAAGTGTCCAATCGCGAAGATCCGTCAGTGTTTCCTCGATTGGTCTGGCACGAAATCCAAGTTCTTCCCTGGCGCGGGAGGCGTCATAGAACCAGTACGGCCCTGCGAGCCTTGCGGTCGTGCGGTTCAATCGTGTGCGGCGCCCGGTCAGTGAGGCCCAGCGTTCGGCCAGCACCGCACTCGCGCTCAGGAATGCCAGGGGTATTCGTATGCGCGGCCCGCTCGTTCCGAAGATGCGCCCTAAGTGCAGCATGAGATCGTGGGTTGTGAGGTTGTCACCAGCGAGGATATAACGCTTTCCAGGGGTCCCGTGGATAGCGGCCAGGAGGATCCCGCGCGCCGCATCCCGCACATCCATTAGATTTACGCCTCCTTCAAACCAGAAACAGATTAGCTTGTACAGGAAGCTTCCTGGGGCGGGGGGAGGCCTGCGCTTTCTCGTGCGCGCGAGGCGGCGGAAGGACCGGTTGCGTCCGATAGTTACCGAGGGGTTCACAATCACAAGCTCTGTTGCTGGAGCGCTGTTGCGTCGGTTTCTGTCCTGTGCGAGACCATCCCGCCACGCGCGCAGGAGCATCCCCTCGGCTTCGCGCTTCGTATCGAAGTAGGGGTTCCTGAACTGGGCGAGATTGAAGTCGGCGTCCTCGTTGATCGCCGTGGGGATCGAGGAGCAGCCGACGGCGGCCGTTGAGCTGACCTGCACGAATCTCTCAACGCCCGCCCTCTGGGCGGCCCGGAATAGGCCGAGGGCTGCGCGGCTGTTGATGCGCGCCATGTTGTCCGCACCGCGACCGGCGAGATTCACGCGCGCGGCGAGGTGAAAGAGCACGCGCGTGCGCGCGAGGGCACGGCGCAGAGCTGGGGGGCATTCTCCATCCACTACCGAGTCAAGATCGCCCGTGACCTCTTCGACGCAAGCCCCGCGCCAACCTCCTGCCGGAAGTGGCCGGCGCATCAGCACCGTGGGGGTGATCCCCGCGGCATTGAGCTGCCGGACGCACTCGCTGCCGATCTGGCCAGTAGCTCCCGTTATGAGGCAGGGTGCGGCGCGGGTCAGTTCGTTAGCGTCTGTTGGCGGATGATTCTGCATGATACTCATAGAGGCCTCATACGTGTGCTTCTGCATGATACTCTATAGAGGCCTCATACATGTGCTTCTGCATGATACTCTATA
>JAGMDA010000793.1 GCA_023128935.1 Candidatus Eiseniibacteriota bacterium
GGTCGATCGCGGGCGATACTGAACTGTGAGATCCGGGTGGCGATAGGCCGGCAGGTCGGCGGCCGCAACGCGGCAATTGAATTCCACATCCTCGCACGCATCGAATCGTTCGTCATATCCGCCGAGGCTCTCGATGCAGGTTCGGAGGTAGGCAGCCCCCGCGGAGCTGGGATCGGTAAAGGCCGGCCAGCCACCATAGATATCCGATGCAGGGTTGTGGCCCAAGAGAGAATGGCGGGCCGCGGATATGGCCTTGGCCCACTCCCCTTCGGTCAACCGGTTGAGGGGCTGCGGCCGGCACAGACAGGCCGCCTTGGTCGAGTCAAAGAGCTCCACCGTTCGAACGAAGTAATCGGATCGCGGCAAGGCGCAGTGGCCGTCGAGAAACAGGATGTACTTGCCGCGCGCGGCCCGGATACCGACGTTTCTTCCTGCCCCACTCCGTTTTCGCGGATTGTCCAGAAGCCGGCAATTCGGCAGGCGATTACAGAAGTCCGCAACAATGTCCCGCGTATCATCGGTTGAGCCACCGTCCACCACGAGGACCTCGAAGCCTCCCGCGGGAGTAGTCTGCTCCATGATCTCGCCCAGGAGGCGGCCGATATCCCGGGCCTCGTTCAAGACCGGCAGGACAACCGACAGAGCGGGAGCATGGTCAGGGTTGGGACTTGTTACCATCGTATCTGCCTGGCTTTGTCCTTCTGTAGTTCGCGTAGTATTCTGCATCGGCGTATTCGGATTCCGACTCCTGCATGTTGCCGACGATGAGCCCCAGGATATTGGCTTCCATCCCGAGACAAATCTCTCGGGCACGCTTCAACTGGGGCTTGGTAGTCTTGCCAGCCATGGTCATGAGGACAACTCCATCAACAAATGGCAGTACCGCCGACGTGTCGGCAACCGGCCCCAGAGCGGGAGCATCCATTAGGATCAAATCGTAGCCTTTTCGATAGAACTCCAGCGTGGCCGCCAGCTCTCGGCTCCTGAGAAGCAGGCCCGGATCTTCCCCCTGCTCCGCGGGCAGGATAAGATCCAGATTGGGTAGATCGGTCTTGATGAGAGCGCTCTCGGGCGAGCATTCCCCTAAGAGCACGGCTCCCAAACCGTGCACGGCCACCCGGCCGAAATGCACACTGAGCTGTGGCTCACGGAAATCCAGATCCACGGCAAGAATTCGCCGGTCAGGGTGCAAAGCGAGCGCCGTTGCCAGAAGGGCGACGGTCGTGCTCTTGCCCTCCCCGCGGTTTGCGCTTGTGATCAGGATCGTCTGAACCTTTTCGAGTTCAGCCTTGCGCCACAATCTAGCCTCGAGCTTGTGGATCTCGGTGGCGAGCAGCCAATCGGTGTTCAGTTTCTCAAGGGGTTTCATTGGAACTCTCATCGGGGTTGATAATCTGAACTGGCGCACCCGTTGTTGTAATTTGGCGCAGCAGATTGGTGCGCAGAACGAAAAAAGCCCCGGTAAGAAGCAAGACCATGGCGAGGGCCAGGGCTACCCAATAGCGGCGGAACCACCCCCGCCGAACGAGCACGCGCCCAATCAGCGGCGTGGTGCCGAGGACCGGTTCGGGCACGATCCGGGAGAAATCCTCTACGGAGCGCAGGACCGGGTCCATCATTTCGATCAGGTATGCTACCCCCAAGCCGATGAGCGGCCCGATGAGGACCGCCATCATGAAAATCCGCTTGCGATTCGGGCGGCTCGGAGAAAGCGGGAGGTTCGCCGGATCGAGGATCTTCATTTGCAGGCCGAGCTTGGTAATCTCAACGGCCCGGCTGATATCGGCGGCGATCAGCTGCGCCTGGAAGGATTGGAGCAATCTGCGGTTCGAGTCGACCTGTTCTTGCAAGCGTGCTGTTTCGAGTTCTTTCTTAGGAGCCTCTCCAATTCGCTGTTGAAATGTATCAATCGCCTTGTTCAACGCCGCCAGAGCTTCTGCTTGAGCGTACAGATCGACATTGGAGAACACAAACCGGATCACATCACCTTGAACCTGATCGCCGGCATCGGCGTACTGCTCCTCAGCCGCCCGCTCCACGAGTTGCAGAAGCTCCAGGCGAATGGCGCTGTATCCTGATGGCGGCCAATCCCCGGGCCCGCCTGAAGCACCGGCAAGGCGCTCAGCAAGGCCGCGCTTCAGTGCGATGACAAGCCGCCGAGCCACCTCACTGATTTCGGGAATCTGCATCAGAGGCAGGTCATCTGCGCTGAGCCCATGATTCGACAATGACGCCGAATGCGATTCAAACTGTCCCTGCGTGGTGGACAAGCCATCGGCAATTCGGGTCCGCAGCGCCTCCGCATAGGCGCGATTCTCTTCGCGGATCATGCCATGTGTCAGTGCGCGCTCAATGAGTAGCTGACGGTTGGCTTCCAGAGCTCCTTCCGATTGGCGGAGCTGGCGTTCATAAACGCGGCGCTGCTCGAGCGCGAATTCATGCGCTGCTCGGATACTCTCTAGCGCTTCCTGGCTCGAAAGGTCCACATAGAGCTCGCTGATCCACTGGGCAAGAAGTTGGGCACCTTCGGCGCTATAGTCGGCAACTGTTATCCTATAGAGACCGGCACCCGCCGATCTGAAATCCAGCCTGGCCTGCAAATTACTCACAAGAATCCGCACGGCCATTTCATCTCGGCTGATCTGCGGATGCTTCTTTTGCAGTTCAGCAGCTTGGCCCAGAATGACTGGATCCTCATTCATCCGCAGCATGCGAATAACGCGCTCCAGGAATGGTCGGCTGCGTATGCGCCCGGCCAGCTTGTCCAGGCGCACCCGGCCAGCATTGCGCCCTCCAGGGGACTGCATGATGCCCCCCATGAGATTCTCGACGGCGCGGGATACAAGACGGCTGTCCTCGATGGACAGAACGGCCGACGATTGATACACATTGGGACGAAGGGCCAGGACAATCAGGACAGTACAAAGCGTGGCAACCGTGCAAAGAAGGATAATCGCCTTGCGGCGCCAGAAAAGGCGCACGTAGCGCATGAGGTCAAGCGTGTTATCCAAAGATGGATCTATGTCCATGAAATCCCCGATCGTTCGGACTATTTCAAGACCAGTATGAGACTCACCATAGAGGTTATCACTGGGGCCAGGCGAATAGTATCGAGGAGCACCGTACCCAGGGAGCGCCCCTTGCTGGGCACAGTTATTGTGTCGCCCGTCTTCAATTCAAGATTGGCAACGGGCTTAGCCTCGTGTAGGTACCCATAGAGATCGAGCTGATAAGAGATGGCTCCCGTACTGGTGGGACGCGTGATTCGCACCTTGCGGAGATCGGCATTCGGTAAAGGTCCGCCCGAGATCGAAAGCGCTTCGATCACGGTTTCGGCGGCCTTGACGCTGTATGCTCCAGGGCTCCGCACAGCACCCAGCACCTGGATCTTGTCCTCGGAACCTACTCTGGCGCCCAGAGATGGGACTACGATCGTGTCCTTAGACTGCAGGGTCGCAAGACTATCCAGAGGGGTATCCTCTATGCCCCGCGACAGATCCACAGTAACCGTGCGCGGGAACCCTTCCTCTTCCTCACTGTGGATGATTTGCACTTGGCCCAGATCCGCATCGGGCGTTGCCCCGCCGGCAGT
>JAGMDA010000794.1 GCA_023128935.1 Candidatus Eiseniibacteriota bacterium
CCGGCCAAGAAGAGAGGACTTCGACGCGGCCGCAGGCCAAGCGATAATCCGGGCAACGTGAACCGCGAGGATGCACCGCCCCCCAAGCCAGCCCAGCGGCAGCTGCCCATGTCCAGTAATCCTCCAGAGCACTCCGGCGGATCCGGCACGTTACTCGATACCGACGAAGCCATGGGCATCTTTCGCAGGGCATGCAGCCGCACAATGACCAGGGACGAGCTGCTGAAGGAAGTCAGTATCCAGCTCGGCCACAAGCGCCTGGGCTCCATCATCCGCCAGGAACTCACCCGACTCCATCGCATTGCCGTCAGACGGAGGATCATCGGCACCGACTGTGAACTTGCCTACCGCGAGACCAAGTCCATCGCCGATTACTCACGAGATGACCTGCTGGGATTCCTTCCCTCTGTCATGCGGAAGGGAGTCACGTATGACCAGGAAGATGTCGTCCGTGAGCTGGCCCAGCATTCGGGGTTCGTTCGCGTGACAGAGGCAGTCCAGGATGCAGTCAAGTCAGCCATCAGCGCCGCCATCCGCCGCGGTCTCCTGAGCCGCCCCGGCCGTGGCCAACTGATCAGGGACTAGAGGGCAGGAGAACTTGTGCAGATGAACGGATCAAACAACATCGTCCAGAAGCTATGGAGCTATTGCCATGTTCTCCGGGATGATGGGCTCTCCTATCTTGACTACCTGGAGCAACTCACCTACCTGCTGTTTCTGAAGATGGCCGCTGAACGCAGTGAGCTGATTGGTGAGGAGGAGCCAATACCCAAGGGATACCGCTGGTCAGACCTCTCCTCCCCGCACATGGAGGGTGAGAAGCTCGAATCCCACTACCGCCTGACACTGCAAGAACTCGGCAAGCAGTCGGGAATGCTGGGGCTGATCTTCAGGAAGGCCCAGAATCGCATCCAGGATCCTGCCAAGCTAAGGCAATTGATCATCGAGCTGATCGGCAAGGAAACCTGGACCTCGATGTCGGCCGACGTCAAGGGCGATGCCTACGAGGGTCTGCTCGAGAAGAATGCCCAGGACACAAAGAGTGGCGCTGGGCAGTACTTCACCCCCCGCAGCCTGATCACGGCCATCGTAGATTGCATCCGCCCAGAGCCCGGCGAGGTGGTCTGTGACCCAGCGTGCGGCACCGGCGGGTTCCTGCTGGCAGCTCACGAGCATATTGCCAAGACCCATACGCTGGACCGGGATGAGAAGCGCCACCTTCGGTACGATGCGGTGAGAGGGGTGGAGCTGGTCGACAGCGTGACCCGGCTGTGTGCCATGAACCTCTTCCTGCACGGCATCGGACCCACCGACGACAGCAGGGAGCCACCGCTCAAGACAGATGACGCCCTGCGCAATGAGCCGAGCGAGCACCACGAGGTGGTTCTGACCAATCCGCCGTTTGGCAAGAAGTCCAGCATCACCATCGTGAACGAGGACGGCGACACCGACAAGCAGACGCTCACCTACAACCGATCCGACTTCTGGACGACGACTTCAAACAAGCAGCTGAACTTCATCCAGCATGTGAAGAGCCTGCTCGCTATCAATGGCCGTGCCGCTGTCGTGGTGCCGGACAACGTGCTGTTTGAGGGCGGAGCCGGAGAAGTGGTTCGCCGGAAGCTCCTGCAGGAATGCGATGTTCATACACTGCTTCGTCTCCCAACGGGGATCTTCTATGCTCAGGGAGTGAAGGCGAATGTCCTGTTTTTCGACCGGGAGCCCGCGAGAGAGACACCATGGACCAAGACGCTCTGGATCTATGACCTGCGAACGAACAAGAGCTTTACTCTCAAGACCCGGCCTCTCGTGCGGGAGGATCTCGATGAGTTCGTGGAGTGCTTCAGTCCCACCAATCGACACAAGCGGAAGGCAACCTGGTCCGAGAAGAAGCCCGATGGACGGTGGCGCTCCTACGAATACGATGAACTGATCAGCCGCGATAAGGTAAGCCTGGATATCTTCTGGCTGCGAGATCAGAGCCTCGAGGACTCGGCGAATCTACCCGACCCGGACGTGCTGGCTGGAGAGATCGCAGAGGACCTTCGATCGGCGCTGGAGCAGATTGAAGAGATCCTGGAGGATATGGAGGAACGGGCAGCAAAGGAGTGAAATGCATTGTGTTTGCCTTTCGGACAATGGAATTGAGGAGTCTGCTGAATCGCTAAGCAATACTGGCCATGGTTGTCCGCGAATACCGCACGATGGGCAGTGTATGCTGCGATCTCGCTTAGTGTGAGAGGACTTAGAAGTTGAATCGAATGGAGTTGAACTATTCTGGAATTGAGGAAGATGAATTGCCTGGCGGGGTAACGGATTGTCCAGGTCAGCATACTCAACGCTAGGCGAACACGAATCACGCGAGATGCATGATGTTGTTGCTACAAAACCCCCTGCGATCGCTTGACCAGATTGAGTGGTATCTTGATCACCACTCCGGGGAGCTGTTTCCTGGCGCATACCTGCTCGCTGCAGGCAACCTCGCGCGCCAAGTACTTGAGCAGATCTTGTTCATCCTCGCATTCTACAGTGGCCTGTCGAGAAGCAAGTTCATCAGGAGAGACGGACGACTAAGGCAAGCCCACCAGATTCTGGAGGCCCTGCGGAAACCCGATCCATCCGGTGGCACATCCTACTTTGGACTCGCACGGCGCCGGGGCCCACGAGTTCGAAAGTTTGCCAGGTATCCCCGCAGCCTAGATCTATGGCGCCGGACATTCAACGAGCCCTCTCACTTTTCCAATCCCATCGCTGTAAGGAAACTAAGAGAAGAGACGTTGCGAGCGTTTGTCTCGCGTCTGCGTTCCATTATGGACCATCGAGACGCGCACCTCCTAACCGCTGCCATCAACGAGATTAGGTCTGGGGGCAAGATCAGGGCCCACTTGTGTGAAGATGCAAACAATACGCCGGGTATCATCTGGGATGTTGTCGTCGGGCCTCGGAATCTCGTCATCGAAAATGGCAGATTGGCATTGAAAGGTCCCGAAACCTCGTTTCAGGTTGTACCAGATGACCGAGTGCTGCCCATTCGCTGGACGAGACGTCCCGTGCTGGTGAAACACTCGAAGGACATCGCAATCCTCCTTGCTCTCGTGAATCGAAATGGGCAGCCAGTGAACGTCAAAGATCCGAGGCAAATGCTTGAGGACCTGATTGTGACAAAGCGTGATGCCGAGGTTGTTACCGCGCGACTGAAGAAACTCGGTCTCCGCGTGGAAAGGAAAACATGCTCGAATGCACATGTCAGCTGAGATTCCAAGCCAGTTGCTAGCCTCAGTGTCGCCTATCAGAGCATTGCAGCTGACGGTCGTTCTTGACACGCCGCTGGATCGCGATCACGGATTCAGCTAGAGTCAGTACGCGGGCCACGGTCAGAGCTGCGCCAAGCCGGGATCTTCTGTCCAGACGCGCCCGCAGATGAATGCCACGTTTTGCGCACGAATGGCCCGCGTAGCCCAACGTACACGGAGATGGCATGGCTAGACACCACTACATCCCGAGATTCTATCTAGAGGGGTTTATAGATCCTGCGTCCACGGGCAAGCCCAAAGTATGTCCATACTTGTGGTGCACAGATTTGAGAACGGGCGCAATACGTCGTCGCTCACCCGCAAATACTGCCAAGATCGCTGGGTTCTATGATTGGGATGGATTGCCTGATGGCCAACTTACGTTGGAGGAGATCTATCAGCAGTCCGAGACCAGGGCAGCTCCAGTGATCAAACGGCTTGCGGCTGTGAATCTCGATTATTCCGTTAAGGACAAGTTCAACCTTACAATGTTTATGGCATTCCAGCTCACGAGAGTTCCCGGGTTCAGGAAGCTTGTTAAAATCGGTCTTGAGAAGCACTTTGCAGAAGAGACGCGGCGCTACCTCGATAATGACACCTGGCTCCGGAAGTCTCTCGAGGATTACAGAAAGGCGTATCCAGAAAAGGCACGCGGCCTGTCAACAGCCTCCATTCGAGAGTCATTCCGAACGGGTAGAGTGCGAGGGGTGCCGAACCGCCCGCTTGTTTTTGCCAATACGATCCACAATGCGCTTGTTCTAGCTCCCGCAGTATTCGCCACACGATGGACATTATTCACAACAGAGGCAACGGGTGGGTCGGGATTCATGACTGCTGATCAGCCAGTGTGTTTGCGCTTCCCTGGAGCAAGACGGACGCCAATCGATAGCGAGAAAGCCGAGAATCCAGATTTAGAGATCTCATTCCCGATTTCACCCTCAGTCTTACTGGTTGCCCATCAACACAATGAGTGGCCCAAGAGCCGTCGTGTGGCGGCATCAGAGGCGGCCAATATAAATTGTGGCATGCTTCCTGTGGTGGAGAAATACGTGTTCTCGTCTCATGAACGACTTGGTCGAACCAGTTTGCTGATGTGGTCCCATCTTCAAAGAAACGTTGCGAATACCCATGTGCAATTGGAGGGATAGACCTTCTGGCGCGACATCGTAGCGAACCTAGGTGGCCGGTCATCGATCTGAAGCCGAGACCAATCCCTG
>JAGMDA010000795.1 GCA_023128935.1 Candidatus Eiseniibacteriota bacterium
CCATGGCATCCTCGAAGTACTCGGACTGTTGCTTGAGGGCGTCCAGTTCCCGTTCCTTTGTCAACGCCGATCCAAACGGAGTGGCAAACGGTGTCGTGTTGGCCGGCCAGCCCACGGCCGCCCGCTGCCATCCGGTCAAACCGGTCGCATAGAACCGGTTGCGCCGACCCCAACCGCCACCGCCGCGGCCCCCTCCCCAGAAGCCTCGTCCTCCTCCAATGGGATTCATAGAACCGGGAAACTGGTACCCCGCGCAGTAACCTGCCGCGCGGCCGGTCATCGGGCCCGTACCGGCAGGCCCTGTTCCGTCTCCACCTGGCATGATGATTCTCCTTTTTCTGTATGGGATCCTATGATCGTCATTTCATTGCGTGCTCGAAATCCTTGATATTCTCACCCGCATCACCCCCATCCGCGACCCCGACCTCGCCTGAGAGGATGACCAGAACCGCGCCCCAACCCTCGGCCGAAGCGCCCGACTGGTCTACCCCAAGCCGGAGCGAAAGCCGCACCGTAGCCGAAAGGCGCGCGGTACGGCCCCGGACCGTAGGCTGGAGCGTGGGGCCAGGTCCACTCGCCTCGACCGGGAGCTAGACCCATGTACCCGGGAGCCGGGTAGCCGGCGCAGTATCCTGCCGCGCGGCCAGTCATCGGGCCTAATCCGAGTGGTCCCGTTCGGTTGCCTGCTGGCATCGTTATCAGCTCCTTTCTCTTCTCTCTGATGGTTGTTTCCTCATGGTCCTATTGCCGGTACCTGCCACGGCGATGCCGACCTCGATATCGACGGCGCTGGCCACGGCAGCCTGGCATCAAGAATGCTTGCTGTGTCAATTGCCCCGAAAGAAACGCCCGAAGGACCTCTTCCACCAACCCGCAAGTATTCGGGATTACCCACACCCCCGCGGAGGTCAGGATTGCCTCGAGCGGCCGGGAAATAGCACCGCAGATTAATACATGCGCTCCGAGTTCCGCGAGGCGTTTGGACCTTTCGACAAGCCCGGTATTCTCGAAGCGTGCCTCCCGTCGTCCAAGCTCCTTGCCCCCTTCCACGTCCACCAGCACAAGATGCCTGGCCACGTCGAATACGGGCGAGATTCTGCCTTTGAATGTTGGAATGACAACTGTCATCGTTGAGGTGCAACGCAATATGCATGCCACAGCAGAGCGCGATAGCATAATTCGCTGTCATTACAGCTAGTTATGTATTGGTGCCAGCCCGATCTTCCCACAAAGTCATGCTGGAGCTGGGTCCGTGGAGGACCCAGCGCAACTCGCTCAGTAGCACGCAGTCCATGCTCAAGAACCACAGGCGCAACTGGTTGCCCCGCCGGCCCAGCGTGCTAGTGCGATCATAGAACAGACCCTTGTTGGTGTTCCTTGATCCGGTTCCTTCTCCAGTGCAAATACGTGCGCCGGGCATGCTCGAGCCCGCGGCTGACCGCCCGCCCAAAAGGGCCATTGCTGCGCGCCAACCCCAGCACTTGGTCCGCGGCGCGATTCACACCAGGCCATGATCCTCACGGGACAGATCTCCTGATTCGCTTGTAAGCCTTTGTTGCTACGTACGTTCCAACGAATCAGTCCGCCAGTACTGGTCTCTTGGCAAAGCAATGGGGTGCAGCGAAGTGCGACAGCAATTCGAGCAAATTGCATTGATAGCCGACAAGCGATCCTTGCATATAGCATTGTTATCTGCCAATCTCAGAAGGGACAAGCAGGAGCGGCAATAGGGCCGCCAATGGATGTGAGATGAGATGAAAGAAACAGCATTCAAGTCACGCCAAGATGTGATCCTTGATTCGATCAATGAAGGCGTCTTCACGGTTGACCTCAACTGGCGAATAGAATCGTTCAACCAGGCCGCTGAGAATATAACCGGCGTCAAGCGCGAAGACGCCATAGGTCACCCGTGCAACGAGGTCTTTCGGGCAAGTATCTGCGAGAATGCCTGTGCATTGAGAAAAACCCTGGCAACGGGGAGGCCGACGGTCGACACGACTGTCTACATAGTCGACGCGACAGGTAACAGGATTCCCATCCAGATCTCCGCTGCCGTTCTCCGCGATAAGGAAGGACAGATCATGGGGGGGGTGGAGACATTTCAAGACCTCAGACAAGTGGAGGAGCTACGCAAGAGGCTACAGGAGAAACATACCTTTGCCGACATCGTGGGCAAAAGTCCTGCCATAACGCAGCTTTTTGATATCTTGCCCCAGATTGCTGACAGCGAGAGCAACGTGTTGATCGATGGGGCCAGCGGTACGGGCAAGGAACTCTTCGCCCGGGCCATTCATGATCTGTCTTCCAGGCCAAAGAAGCTGTTCGTCGCAGTCAACTGTGGGGCACTTCCGGATACTCTATTGGAATCGGAGCTTTTTGGCTACAAAGCCGGTGCATTCACGGATGCCAAGAGGGACAAGCATGGACGATTCGCGCTCGCGAACGGAGGAACGCTCTTTTTGGACGAAATCGGTGATATCTCACCAGCCATGCAAGTGCGGCTGCTACGGGTGCTGCAAGAAAGAACATTCGAACCGCTGGGATCCATTGAGCCGGTTCGTTCCAACGCGAGGGTGATAGCCTCGACAAACAAGGATCTCCGAAAGCTCGTTCGCGATGGCAATTTTCGTCAAGATCTCTTCTATCGCATTCATGTGGTCCACATCGAGATACCCAGCTTGCGCAGCCGCAGAGAGGATATCCCGCTCCTACTTGAGCACTTCATCGCCAAGTTCAACCGATTACAAGGCAAACATGTGACCGGACTTTCTCAGGAGGTGCTTCCTATCCTCATGGAGCACGACTACCCAGGGAACGTCCGGGAACTCCAGAACATCGTTGAACACACCTTCGTGCTCTGCCGGAGCGGCCCGATACAATTCCAACATCTTCCACCATACCTGCGGGGTAAGGCGGTTCATAGTAAGAGCAGCTTGTGTGGAACGAATCTCAAGTCTATGGAGAAGGTATTCATCGCCGAGACTCTTCGCAAGCGCAACGGTAATCGTACGCTTGCCGCCAAAGACCTCGGTATCAATGTCAGCACGCTCTACCGCAAGATCAGGGCGTTGAAGATTGAGGTCCCCGAAACCGATGGCCGACGCAAGAGTCTGCGGTAGACGACAAGTTGGTCATCCCCTTTGGCAAGACTCTGAGAGTGCTCTGGATCGCGTCGGGCTTGGTAGGCCATTTGCGGTCTCTCATCTGGCAAGGACGCCCTGAGTCGGGCGGTTCGAGTGGCTAAATGTGGCGGGGCGCCTTCTGAGCCTGGCGACAGGACACACGCTGGGACTTCCAGCTTCCCAGCATATCGAGGATCGCTACGAGTCCTTGCTCGCTTCGCTGGAAGAAGCAGCGTAGATTAATGACGCTTTGGGCCTAGGCCCCGATCGGGTGCTGGACAACCGGCTTCCATGGTCAGCTAGAATGGGGAATGCGATTTTGGGAAACCTAGCCCGGATGGAGTTTTCGGGATGGACAGCCGTCTCCTCAGGCGCCCCTGGCGGGTTCGATCCGGGCTCCATCGCGCCTGCCGATCTCGAGAATGGCGCTCGCGGTATCATCCCGCCACTGCTGCTCGCCACACGGAATCGGTTCGATGCGACTGTCTATTCGAGCGGCAATGCGCCACAGTTGGTTCACGTCCTCCCGACGTGCCGGGTCATCGAATAGCGTCGAGATTACGATCAGATCGATATCACTCCACCGATTGGCGTTGCCAGAGGCTTGCGAGCCAAAGACGACACCACAGCTCACGGGGATCCCGTGATCCTTCAGACTCTGCAGATAGCGGCGAACCACTGTCACAATTGCTTGATCAACCATTGATAGACTTCCTCGGTGCGCCGCATGAATCCCTCGGCTTCATCAGAGGTTGGCGGCGGCAATGTTGTTCCTGGATAGCGCCCCTCGATGTTGAATTGGTTCATCTCGGCAAGCAGATCCAGTTGGCTGGGATTGGGAGCCAAGCCCGCCGACTCGGCCAACCTCACGAGATTGTGGATGCGTGGCGCAAGGTCTTTGGTATGCTGGCATACAAGTGCCTTCAGTAGCTTCTCGAGGGCCAAGTGCGCGAAGAACAGCCCATGCCGAATACGTCTTGAG
>JAGMDA010000796.1 GCA_023128935.1 Candidatus Eiseniibacteriota bacterium
AGTACGACATCCCTGCAAGCTGCGGATCAAGCGGGGATCTCCGCACCCCTTCTGTCGCGCCGCGTCCCCACTGGTGCGCGTCTCGTGGATTGCTGGGAGTGGGGTGGAGGTGCCGACCGCGTCCGGCCCATCGCCCTTGATATTCACCCCTCGGGGGTTGTGGCTGGGATCGAGGTGCGCCAGCACCGCCTGTTCCTGGTCAGTGCAGATGGCAGTTGGATCGGATTCGGTGAGCAGGGGAGAACCGATCTGGGGTTTGCTACCCGGGTCTTCGCGCGCTCCGGACTGCAGCTCTTCACTCTGGATCCGCAGGAGCGGGCCGTAGACCGATTCAATCTGCGGGGGATTTGGGAGTACCGTCTGGACCTGGAGGAGATTGCGTCCGACGCCGGCGAGGAGCTGGGGGAGATCGTGGATCTGTGCCTTGACAGGACCGGTGATCTCTTTCTTCTGGATGCGGGGAAGGCGCAGATCCTGCGCATCGGGCGCACCGGGGACCTGCAGCAGGTCCTCGGAAAATGGGGCGATTGGACCATGCAGGTCCCTGTGGCGCTGGACGTAGACGGCCAGGGCAAGCTGTATGTCCTCGAGACGCGACCGCCAGGCCTGCTGATCCTTGATTATGACGGGCACATGCTTGGGTGGAGAGCTGCAACCGCGGGCGGCGATGAATCCCTGCAGCCCACTGCCCTGGCCGTGGACGCCTGGGGCAATGCATTCCTGGCCGATGCGCATACCGGTGCCCTAAAGGTTCTGCCCGCCGCCTCGGGGGCGGCCTGGTGGATTCAGCCTCCGGGAGGGGAGAAGATACGCGCGAGTGACCTGGTCGTGGATAAGGCGGAGCGCCTTCTGGTGGCCGATGCCGATGCCGCCCGGGTCTGGGTATTTGCATTGGACTACAATACGGAAGTTCCGGCGGATGTTCCGGGCAGCGGACCGTAACGCCTACCGGCGATACGTGGCTTCGCGCGCTGCACAAACCTTCGTTCTGGCCTGTGCGCTGCTCATTCTCTCGGCGATTGCTACCGTGGCCCAGTCGCAGCAGCAGCTTCCCGCGATCCAGCGACAGGTTCCCCAGTGGGGTATCACGCGCCTGCCCGGGGATTTCCCTGACACGGCTGCTGCTCCCAGCCGATCCGGGCTGGATGCGGCGCGCGTATGCGCTGATGTGCACCAGCGGCCGGAGCCGCATGCCATGCACTGGTCCATGCACTCCACCAGGAGGGATGACTGCCTGCGGATCGGAGAAGCGGAGATTTTGCTACCGGTTCCCGACCCAGGGGACACACTCAAGCTGCCCCATCGCCTAGTCTCACCTTGCCAGCTGCGCGTCACACAAGAGAGCACGGTTTTCCAGGTGGGACGCGACTACCGCCTCGACCCAGTCGCAGGGCAGCTCTTCTGGCTCGGAGCGCGACCGACCCGCGCGAGTCCGCTGCGCGTTCGCTACCGTTACCTGCCGTTGGCGATTGCCGGCTACTGGGAACGTGTCAGGTGGGCGGCATCCCCGGAGACGCTGACAATTGCTTCCCTCCCCACCGAGCCGGAACCTTCCCTCCCGCCGGGCGCCAGATTGCAGGTGGGTGGCAGCAAGACCTTCTCGCTGGAGTTCGGCAACCGGCAGGATGTCGACTTCAGCCAATCGCTGGATCTAACGATCCGCGGGCAGTTGGCTGAGCAGGTGGAGATCCGCGCTATCCTGACGGACCGCAACATGCCCCTGCAACCGGAGGGCACTACCGCGGAGCTGACCGACCTGGATCAGGTCCTGATTGAGGTGACCTCGCCCTGGGGGGAACTCAGACTGGGAGACCTGAGTGTTCGCGAGGAAGGCTTCCGCTTTCTCGCTCATCAACGCGCAATGGAAGGGCTACTTCTGCGTGCGGGACGTCCAGTCGGCCCGCACGGAGCGGGAGCTCTCGGGCGTGGCCTCGGGCAGCCGCGCAGTAAGCAGTTCTTTGGTGAGAGCGGGAAGCAAGGCCCCTATCAAATGCTTCCGAACCGGTCATCGCTCGATGCGCTCATGGTGGCCGGGAGCGAACGCATCTGGCTGGACGGGGTGCGCCTGAGACGGGGCGAGGATGCCGACTACAGGATCGACTACTCAGCCGCTGAGGTGTGGTTCACCGCGCGCCATCCGATCACCGCTGCCAGCGAGGTCCGGGTCGACTTCCAGGTGCGTGCAGGGGCCTTTGAGCGCAATTACTACTGGCTGAGCGCGGGCGCAGGGGACACGGAAGCGGGCCTGGCTGTGGCCTGGCTGCGCGAGCAGGACGATCCGGAGAACTCGCCGACCATCTCCTTGGATGCGGAGGAACGCTCGGCGCTTTCCGCGGCGGGCGATTCAGCCACCGCCGCGCTCGAGGGAGGCGTGCACTGGGTGGGTCCCGGGGAAGGTCCCTATGAACTCGTGGAGTCGGACACACTCGAAACAGACGTGTTTCTCTATCTCGGGGAGCAGGATGGGGTCTATCTGGGGTCCTATGAGGTGACCTTCTCTGGTGTGGGTGCAGGAAAGGGAGACTACCGGGATTCCACACTGGTGGATGGCACGATCATCTACGTCTACGTGGGTCGCAAGCAGGGGACCTATCTGCCCGGTCGGCGGCTTCCGCTGCCGGAAGCGCACGATCTGCTCGCCCTGCGTGCCGCCGGCGACCTGGGATATGGGCTCAACCTCTCGGCCGAAAGCGCCATCTCGTGGCACGACCGCAATATCCTCTCCTCCCGGGATGATGGTGATAACGTGGGCGCCGCGCTGACAGCCCAGGGGACTTGGGGGCTGGCCGAACTCGTCGGGGGCCGGCCTGATCTGGCCCAGCTCCGCTTCCGCTACCGAGGCGTGCAGCAGGAGTTCTCATCCTCAGAACCCTTGGATGAGGCCTTCTACTATCGGCGGTGGAATGCACCTGCTGAGATCCTCGATGGGAGGGATCAGCGCGGTGCCCTGGGGCTGCGTCTACGGCCCTGGAAGAGCGTCGCCCTGGATGGCGAGTTTGAGCGGCTTGAGGCGCCCAAGGGCTTCTCGGGCCGCCGCTGGCACCTGCTGAGCCAGCGCACCGGCCGGCTGCATGCGTTGGCGGAGCTGTGGCTGGGACAGTCTCGCTGCGACGCCGCACCGGGCACCGAGCAGCGGCGGCGGGCCAGGCTCGGTTGGAGCGACCAGGTGGAGCTGGAAGCCTGCTATGACGCTGAGGACCTGCGCCGGGGAGACGGGCACACAGAGCAGGGAGAGAGCTACGATCAGCTCTCCCTAAGGCTAGCCTCTGGGCGCCTCGCGCCGTGGCTGTATGCCTCCGCCTTGACACGCGTGCGCTGGGACTATGAG
>JAGMDA010000797.1 GCA_023128935.1 Candidatus Eiseniibacteriota bacterium
CGCAGCTAGGCAGCCCCCTTGCTCAAATTATCATGCGCTTGGGCTGGCTCCGGGGACTCGTGGCCTTGGCGGGCGCCGGAGACCTTGCCCAAAACCTGCCCCCGGATCCGATCGATGCTCTGCTCCCCAGGCTCCTCTGCCTGCTGCTCTTCGTCCTCGCGCCTCAGGGCATCCTCGGCCAGTATCTGCACCAGCATTTGCCCGATCACCTTCCCGAGCAATAGCGCGCCGAGATAGAGGACCAGCCCCACGGTCAGTCCGCGGACCACAGCGGTGGAGGGGTTCACCTGCAGCGCGATGCACAGGATCATGATGAGACAGGTCCCCGCGATCGCGATCCGCTTTGCCCATAACCGAATCCAGACGTCCATCCCTATCGCCTTCTATGCCGCCCTGGCCACGCGCTGTTTCTGCGGTCTGGGAACCTGCGTGGGCGTCCCCGAGGGCTGCAAGAGCCGTTGGGCCAATGCATGCACAGCCACGGTGGCCGCAGCATCCTGTGAGACCTTTACAAAGGGCTCCTGAGCCTTTACCGCGCGGGGCACGACCTCATCCATGGGAATCACCCCGTAGAGTTCAGGCTCGAAACCAAGGAACTGGCGGGCCACGCGCGCCACACGCCGGGCAGTCCGGTGCCCCTCAGCTTCTGTAGAAACCATGTTCACCACCAATCTCGGTGGGCGGGCAAGTCGGCGGCCCGAGAGAATCTTGATGATCGCATAGGCGTCCGAGAAGGCTGTTGGTTCGGGAGTGGTCACGACCAGGATCTCGTCAGCCATCTGTGCCAATCTGAGATTCTGAAGATGGATCCCAGATCCTGTATCTATCAGCAGCACGTCGCGATCCTTCGCCATGACCTCCAGCGACCGCACCAGCACCTCTCTCCTGTAGTCGTCAAGGTTGGCCATTTCCTCAACTCCGGAGGAGGCTGGGATTATCCGGATGTCAGCGGGGCCGGCCAGCGTCACCTCGTCAATCCGCTTACGCCCCATCACCACGTCATAGAGGTTGTAGCGGGGAATCAGACCCATCAGTAGATCGACATTGGCAAGGCTCAGATCCCCGTCCAGGAGCAGGACGCGCCGACCCATCTCCGCCATGAGCACGGCCAGGTTGGTGACCAAATTCGTCTTGCCAACCCCACCCTTCCCGCTGGTCACGGCGATGGCCAGAAGCCCCTGCTCCTCACGGACGGGCAGTTCGGGATCCCACCCGGGTCCCCAGCCCTGGCGCCCGGTTCTATTGATTTCAACGGATCCAGACCCTGCGACCTCTTCCAAGCGACGCTTCATCCCAGCACCTCCTTCGCAGCCCTAAGGGCGTTGGTCCGCTCTACCTCTACCGCTTCCTTCGCCGCCCAGCGGGCGCGGGCGGGCCCGCTGTCCACCACTGCGGTTGCAGCACCGCTGGCCGCGGAGCGGCCCGGCATGGCAGGCCGCTCCCGCGCCGGCGTTTCACACGGTTTGAGCACCAGAGACACCAGCGCCTCCGCACTGCTGTCGCGCAGGTCCTCCAGGATCCGACGTCCCCAGCTGACGTGGCTGATCGGGAGTCTAGACTTCAGGGAGAGGCTGAGGATTCCACCATAACTGCTTGTTTCGTCCAGTCTTGTAAAGATCAGAGAAAGGGGGTTGAATTGCGAGAACAGCTCCAGCGCGGCAGCTGAATCGCGGACTTTAGACGTGGCCGCAAACACAAGGTGCACTTCGGGGGAAACGAGTCTCCCGGCAAACTCGTGGATCAGCTGGGCGGCTTCCCGATCCGCCGGCGTCACCCCTGGCGTGTCCACCAGAACCAGGTCGCATTCGCTGAGACCGCCCCTGGCCGCCGCTTCGAGATCTTGCGGCTCAAAGACGGTGGCAAACGGAATCTCAAGTACCCGTGCATACTGCTCGAGCCCGGCCGGTCCGCCAGCCCTGAATGTATCGATCGTCAGGAGTCCCGGGCGCCTCCCAAGCTGAAGGCCGCAGGCCGCCAGCGAGGCCGCCACCGTAGTCTTGCCCGATCCAGGTGGACCAAGTAGTAACACCACGCGGGGATCCGGACTCGCTGGAATGCTGGAACCCCTGGGCAAGATCGAAAGCAGCCGGTCTCTAATGGGAGCCAGCTGCGGGCCAGATACCAGATCGCCTGGGTGGTTGGAGGAGGACACCTGGCGTAGGATCGCGAAGGCCAGGTTCGAATCCACCTCGGCTTCCACAAGGTTCAAGTAGAGATCGCGGAGCGGAACCGAAATGGCGGAAAAATGATCGCTCGCCACCAAGCGCTTGAGATAGGTGACGCGCCCGGCCAGCCGGTTGATCTCTTTCTCCATTTGGGAGATATTGGGAGTCACCCTCGCAATGGCGGCATCAGAAGTTTCCCCCACAATGGGCCCCTCGGGGGCTGGCCTCTCCTCTCGCCGCGCCGACTGTGCGCGGGCCCCGCGGGGCGCGGAAAGGCGCTCGGAATCATCCGCCAGGGCGCCGCCAGGCGCTACCTCCGGCTCCCTGAGTGAATCCAATGGTCCGCCAGGTGCCCATCCAGAAGGCTTAGCAAAGGTCGGTGGATCCTTGGGCAGCATCTCGGGATGCCGGTCAACGGCCGCCAATACCTCGACGCTCTTTTGGGACCCACGCTTATCGCGCACACCCTGGGCCCCAAGGATCACGGCTTCCGGCCCGAGTGTGCGGCGGATGATCCGCAGCGCCTCGGTCATGTTTTGTGCTCTGAAACGCCGTATCCTCATCCTCAAACTCCTTAGAGACTACTATTCACCACTGGCTGCAGCCGCCATCTTCAGGGAATCGCCGCCTGAGCGCTCCCGGGGATCCAGCAGGTCTTCCGCCTTCACGGTCGCCACCGTCTGCACTCTGGTGGCCTGGCCCGCTTCGACATAGGAGAGGATCACCACCTGCGGCATAAAACGCGTGATGAACTGCTGTAGGTAGGGCCTCAAGTATTG
>JAGMDA010000798.1 GCA_023128935.1 Candidatus Eiseniibacteriota bacterium
GATGGTGGGTTTTTCGTTGTAACGGCGGGTGACGATTTCGAACAGCAGGTCGGCGTGGCGGTTGTCGTATGAGAGATACCCTACCTCATCCACGACCAGCAGACCGGGCCGGCAGTAGCGATGCAGACGCCGCTGCAAGGCCGTAGAGGTGTCCTTGGTGGCCAAGTCGCCGAGCATCTTGGCCGCGGTGGTAAACAAGACGGTGTGGCCGAGCAACAGAGCCTGGTGGGCGAGATTTTTGGCGATCATGGATTTGCCGATTCCGTTGGGGCCGACCAGGATGACGTTGGACGTTTCGTTGATGAAGCGGAAGGCGAACAACTCATCGATCTGGGCCCGGTCGATTTGTTTCGGCCAGTCCCAGTCGAAGTCGGCCATTGGCTTGAAGCGCTTGATGCCTGAGTAGCGGATCCTGCGATCAAGGCTTCGTTGTTTGCGTTCGGTCTCTTCCCAGTCGATTAGCAGCGGCAACCAGGCTTGATCTCTGACATCTTCCCAGTGCGCCTCCAGGCCACACAGGCCAAGGGTGTTGGCACGGTGCAGTAAATCGTCACTTTTTGTTGTCTTGAGTTTTTTTGGCATAATTTGGTACCTCCTTCAGGGAGTCGTAGGTCTTCAGATCGTGAGGGCGGACAGTCAGATTACGGACCCGTGGATCGTCCGGCAGGGGGACGGACACCGGCGGTTCAATACCCTGCGATTTGTTGTTTCGATCCAAGATGCTGCGCACGGAGTTGGGATGAGGCGCGTCGTTGCCGAGTGTCTCTGCGATGGCGTCCTCAACCGCCTTGGCCCCGTAGTGGTCGACGAGACGAAGCAACGCAGAGGTGGCGCTGCCGAGGTTGTCACCGCGTTCGGCCAACCGAAGCATCAGTTCTGCGCTGTTTGGCACCGCTCGCTGGAGACGGTCCATGCCGCGATGCTGACGGGCTTGACGCTTCTGCTCTTGCAATGCGGCCAAGTGATCTGGGTTTTCTATCTGTGCCTTCTTGTCGTAACTGCGTTGGTGCTCGGCGAGGGTCTCGTCGCCTTCGAGGATGCGCACCGTCTTCTCCGTGGCCATCACCACCAGGGTCCGACGCACCTTGGTGTGGGGCACCGAGTAGTCGTTGAGATCGAACCTGACATACGGGGTCTTGCCGACCCGGACCTCGACCCGCTCTTCGGCGGGGTAAGGGTTGTCAGGCAAGGGCAGGAGGCGAGGTCGTTCTTGCTCGAAAGCCTCTCGCACGGTCATGGTCTGATCTTCAGGACAGGGCCGGTCTGCCGAGGCGCCTTCGCACCATTGCCGTGCCTGCCGGTTGAGATCGTCAAGATCCTCGAAGGCACGCGCGGCGAAAAACGAATGGCGGGCGTAGCGGATGGCGCGTTCGGCTCGTGCCTTTTCGTTGCCACGGTAAGGCGCCACCGGCCGCGGTTCATAGTGATAGTGGGCGGCGAACTCCAGAATGGTCGGATTGAAACGGATGGCATCGGCCCTGCGCTCGATCACCACGCTTTTGAGGTTGTCGTATAGATTGACCCGGGCGCAGCCGCCAAAGGCTTCAAATGCCTCGATGTGGCCTTGTAGGAAGCTGCTCATGCGTTGATCGAGAAAGAAACGCAGGAAGATTTTGCGCGACCAACTCAAGACCATCACAAAACACATCAATGGCCGTGCCGCGTGGCCGATGATCAACTTGCCAAAATGAGCCCAGTCGACTTGAGCCTGTTCTCCGGGCAGGGTGCGCAGACGCAGATAAGCCTCCGCCGCCGGCCGCGGCCGAATGCGAGCCATAAAGTGGCGGAAGTGGTCCGGCCCGCCAGGATAGTCGCGTTCCTTGACCATCCCAAAAATCCTGCTGGCCTGGAGCCTGGGAAACTTCTTAAGAGTCTCTTTGATAAATGGCAAGTACGGATCGATGATCGAGGGTCGGCAGATTTTCTTGATCGCGGGCAGACCAGACTGGCAAAGCACTCGCTCGATGGTGTCGTGATGTATGCCGAGTTGCTTGGCGATGGTTCCCACCGGCCACTTCTCCACCAAGTGGTAGCGCAGTATCTGAGCTTCGATTTCTTTGGAGATCATGACCGTGCAACCTGTGCCTTTTGCTCATTGGAAAAACTCGCATCATTCGCCGAAGATTCGCGCCACCGGTTGTCTCGCTTGCCGGCGACGGCCTCTCCGAGTCCGCCAACGGCGCAATGGACCAAGCCTGGTGAACTCTCCGCACGGCCCACCGCAGAAATGGCAGCGTATCGTTTTGGCCTCTTGGTCACCGGCCGTCTGTGTTGCGTTGTTTTTGGATACCAATTGGACATCGTGTTCACGGGGCACCTCCTCTTGCACGGCGGGTTGTTTGGTTGACTCCTTTGCCGTGTCTGCCCCGGGTCGTATCTCGACCAAGTCCTTATGAGGACCCTGATGCGTCACTTTTTTCTGCCTGAGCCGGTAACGTTGCTGTCGAGCCGCATGATTGCGTCGCCCCGCCGGGGTCTGTTGCTGATATCGACGGCCGGCTTCCCGCAAAGTTCGGCGTCGAGCAAAGTCAGCACAGGGTGCTGAGCAATACACATTGCCCCGATCACAGCGCGTACAAATGCGAATCTGGCGGCCACAACGAACACAGATGAACAAACGGTGAGATTCGACCATCGACGCATCCCAGTCTTTGGGACTGGACAAAGTGCGTCGTTGAGCCCATATTCAGCCTGAGTCGCCGGTTGGTTAAACGGCACGATGTCTCGGAGGCTCGGGGCGTCTACCCTGGGCCTCCACTTTCCCAATCAAAGTGGTTCCGTCAGTAACATCCAGTCAGATTGTTCGACAAGGGTGAAATGAGAAAACGGCCAAACCTATGGCCACGTATGGCAACCGAGCCCCCTAGGGGGCTCCCTTTTGAGTCAAGAAAACCCTACCCCACCCATATTGCTCCTTGGTTCTTCTCCGCGTCTTCCGCCAGCATCACGCGGATTCTGGAAACCATCGACACCTGCTCCCCCTGATCGTTCATGAGTTCGCCCACAGCTACGTGAACCCCCTGGTTTACGACAACCAGGAACTCCTCGCGGATCCGGCGGCCCGGCTCTTTGGTATTCACAA
>JAGMDA010000799.1 GCA_023128935.1 Candidatus Eiseniibacteriota bacterium
CGGACCTCTGCAACCCTGGCCTCCTGCGCGCTCTCCTGAAGGATCCTGACGATCCTGTGGGCCACGCATTTTCCAGGAGCCATCTCAGGCGATTGCATCTCTAACCCGCTCCCAAAGCGCGCAGATTTCTCTTGCTGCCGGACTGTCTCCGTTCTCTACCACAGACCTGCCATGCACCTGCGCACGGGTGACAGCGGGGTCGTATTGGATGCGTCCGAGCACAGGGAGGCCCAACTCCTCTGCTTCTCTTTCCAGCTGGTCGGACAGCTCGGGATTGATGTCTGCCTTATTGATGCACACAACAGCCTTCGTCTTGAAATGCCGGGTCAGTTCCGCCACCCGCTTCATGTCGTGCAAACCCGAGAGGGTGGGTTCGGTTACCACCAGCGCCATCTGCGCACCTGTGATGGAGGCAATCACCGGGCAGCCGATCCCCGGCGATCCGTCTGCAATGAGCAGGTCGCGCTTCTGGGAGCCAGCCACAGCTCTGGCCTCCCCGCGCACGAGAGAGACGAGCTTTCAGCATTTTTGGTTTGTCGCCTGCTCCTCGCTGGGTGCCCCGATGCCGGCGCTTGTCCGTCTATGCTTCATGCAGCGACAGCGCGTCGCTGGGGCACACCGCAACGCACTGCCCGCAGCCGTTGCACTTCTCCTTGTCCACTCGCGCCACATCGTGCACCGAGATGGCACCTACAGGGCAGACTTGCTCACACTGCCCGCAGGAAGTGCAGGTTTCTGCGTCAACAACGGCGATCAACGCAGCAGCACCCGTTCCCTGCTCCATTTCCGCGATACGCGTGTTCACAGCCTGGAGCTGAGATGCTATCGCCGCAGCCTGAGTTCTCAACGCTTCGACTTCCTGCTGCGGGTTCGATGAACGCGGTACTATAGGATCAACGGATAGCTGTCCCCGACCGAACACATCGGGGACCGCACCAGGTTCCATGGGGGCACCCATGCCTCCGGCTCCTCCTCTGCCTCCGGCTGCGCCCGTGCCTCGGCCCATGCCTTGACCCAGGCCCCGGCCTATACCTTGACCCATGCCCTGTCCCCCACCATACCCGGCGCTCATTTCACCGGCTGTTGTCGACGGCTCTTGAGACAAGACGGGCTGGGCCGCGCCTGTGCTTGGCGCGTCGCCCATACCGAAATGACTCGCGACATTGGGCTGGCTGGCGACGTTCAGTTGTGCGGCCTTGAATCGCTCAACCACCTCCGCGACGGTACCACTACATTCGGTAGTCACGCCGATGCCAGCAGCGGAAAGCGTTTGATGGGCATTAGGACCACAATTGCCTGTCAGGACGAACCGTACACCCTTTTCCGCCATCAGCTGGGCCGACTGGATTCCCGCGCCTCCCCCAAGCGACAAGTTGGGGTTCTCGACGACCTCGAAATTCATGTCTTCCATTTCGATCAGGATGAAGTACGAGCAGCGACCGAATCGCGCGTCCAGTGTCGCATCCAGCGAAGGTCCCGTCGCCGTGAGAGCGACTTTCATTGTGATTCCCCCCGGTATCGTCCCGCCCTGCCTAAGGCTTGCACTTTGGTCACCCCGGCCATTGCGACGGTACGCTCTCGGTTACTCGGTCTTCTCTGTGCCCTGAGATTCGAGCTCCTGAATTCGCTTCCTGATGCCGTCCATGGCATCCTCGAAGTACTCGGACTGT
>JAGMDA010000008.1 GCA_023128935.1 Candidatus Eiseniibacteriota bacterium
TTGCACACGCTGTGGGCAGAGGCAACAGACCTGGCGGGGAACGTTGGCAACTCGGACCTTGTCACCATAACTGTGCTGGCCCCGGCAGAACCGGACACGACCGCGCCCATCGTTCAGATCACGCAGCCCGCCGATAGCGCTCAGCTTGTTGAGGATATCACCATTTGTGTTGAAGCGACCGATGATCGGGACATCGCCTGCGTTATATTCATGGTCGATGGAGAATTCCTCGCAGCAGACAGCCTGGCACCCTATGAAGAACTCTGGATCCTCCCCCCGCCAATCTCAGGCGATATTCACATTCTGCAGGCGAGTGCAACCGATCGCGCGGGCAATGTCGGACATGCAGAGGATATTATGGTCACAGTTCTATGGTCGGGCGACGTCCCCTTGGGCGACGTCCTGGCCGCTGCAGGGCCCGGAGATCACAATGGCTTTCACTTCACGCGCTATATAGAGCTCAATCCCGCCTATACCTATCGCGTCGATGAGCAGATTCCCATCGAGATCGACACCTGTATCCGTGGAAACGGCGCTGTGATCGATCTGGCAAATGCCGGCAGTCTTGTGGTCACGCGCAGCGGCGGAGGTACCACCGTCCGCTGTGACATCGATCACTGCCTGATCATCAACGGGTACATTCCCGCCTCCGCCGCCCCGTTTGGGGGCGCTCTCGAGTATGCCCGCAACACGCAGGGCTGGGTGGTCAACAACACGTTCTACAACAACGACCCAGCAGCACTCTATATCCACGAATCCCCACCGGATCCAGACATGCGCGTAGTGAACAATATCTTCTATTGGAACCTCCAAGGCCTCCTGCGTCACTACAATCAGGTTTCACTGGACATCAAATACAATGACAGCGTTGGAAACAACATCAATTTCGGGGACCATTGCGGGTGCCCGGAGACGCCACTTGCTGATGAGATTGAACTAGATGGAATCAGCATTCACGGATCGAACTTCTCGGAGGACCCGCACTTCGTTCAGACACCGAATCCACCCAAGCACATTGAAGGCGATTTCCATCTGCGCGCCGATAGCCCCTGCCGGGGCACCGGCGAGAATGGCACAGATATCGGCGCCTTTCCCTATATGCCCTAACGGCTCGGGTCGCAGATCCATTCTGGGTAGCGACCCTAAGGGCTTGCGCGAGCCCCTAAACTTCTCCGTCCTTGGGCACCCATAGCCCAGGGCGCAGGATCGTCAATGCTCCATCAGATTCAACACGGGCCAAGGTTGATCCCGATCCGGCCAGCACTCCCGCATCCACGGCCAAATCACAAGCAGCCAGAACGCCCGGCTCCACGTCCTTGAAGTCGGCAGGCGCCTTGCCTCCCGCGCGATTTGCGCTTGTCGAGATGAGCGGCTCTTCAAGAGAGAGCGCCAGATCCCGTAGTAGCCGCCTGCCTGGGCAGCGCACGGCAACACGCCCCCCCTTAACCAGCCACTCGGGCAGATTTACAGCTGCAGGCAGAAGTAGCGTAAGCGGCCCCGGCCATGCCTCCCGCATCCAGCGCTCATTGGACTCCGGTAGGTTGATCACCAGGGCCATGGCCTGCTCCAGCGATCCGACCAGCAGAATATAGGGCCGCGCTGACGGATCTCCCTTGATCTTGCGAAGCCGCGCGTGAGCCCGTTGCGCGGTGCGCTCAGGCGCAGAGACCACTTGTGCGCCCCCCTTTGTAGTCTGAGGGCGGAACACGGGGGCCAAGATATGCAGGCCATAGAGTCCCTCGGCTGGAAGGAGCAGAACGCCGCCTGAGCGGAGAGCATCCTGCGCCCCTGCAAGGATCTCAGCGTAGGCCTCAAGCTGGCCTTCTCGCAGGCGGTGGATCTTTGGAATCGTTCTCTTCCTCCGGTAGCGTCGCGTCTCTTATGTCAGAACGTCTTATGTCAGAACGAATGAAGGCAAATACTCGCCTCACCCCGTTGCGCACGGGAAGTACCAGTTCCTTGCCTTCTTCCTCTCGCTTGCGCTCGATGGATCTCTTCTCTAGCATCGCAATCATAGGAGCCCTTGCGCATCAGCAGCGCGCTACCGGGTCTGCCCCTCGCAGGGATTGGACATCCTGGTGAGCCGCAAGAACAGGAGCGCTCTATGGCCGATCAGAAAACCCCGTCATCCCGCCGCCCCATTCGACCACAGCCGATCGAGGTGGGCATGAGCGCCTCAGGACTCCTGGAGACAACCTTCCTCGGATCAACCGCAGGCCTCCTAGCCGAGGCGGCCTACCTGCTCACCCGCCGGATTCTCGTGCGCGCGGATACGCTTGTAGGGTTGAGTCTCGATGCCCCTATCATATCCTCGGGCATGGGGATCTCGGCTCTCATCCCACTGCTCGAGGGCGGCTATGTGGACTGGCTCAGCGTCACGGGATCGAACCTCTACTATGATGCCCTCATCGCGCTGCGCAAGCCACTTCTCCGAGGTGATCCAGACCCCAGCGAGCTCGTCGAGGACTGTGGCGGTGGCATCTCGATCCGCCAGCAGGATCGGGAGGCAGCCGAGGCCGTTCTGCGGGAAATCCTCTCGGGACCTGATTTCCAGCGCACGATGAGCTCGGCTGCCTTGCATGCTGCCATTGGCCGTCACCTCCGGGCACAGGAAAAAAACCTCGGCGTCGAGTTCCCCAGCATCCTGACTTCCGCCCATGAACTGGGTGTACCGATCTTCAACCCATCAGCGGCTGACAATCTTCTGGGTTCGCTCATCGCGGACCTGGCAGAGGCTGGCAACCGCTTGGTACTTGATCCCATCAGGGACCTGAATCAAGCTGCTGCCATCCTCAATGGCACCGGGACGGCCGGCAATGGCGGTGCGGTCTTGTGCCTTGGCCGCGGTGCGGCCGCAAACTTCGTATTGGGTGTACCGGCTCATTTGCGGCGCATCCTTGGAGACAGCGCCCGGGCCCCCTATGAGAGCTGCATCCGTCTGGCAGGGCGTGCTCACATGGATCCATCAGCGCGGGCTCAGAGGATCCCGGAGGTGGAAGCCGCGGATGTACCGTGTGAGCGCAGGGGAGATGAGCCCCTCATCGATCTCGCAATCTCAACCGATCTGAGTGTTACCTTTCCCATCCTCACCGCCTACATCCTCGATCGCGCGGCACCCCGCGCGCCCAAGCGCCTTGGAGAGCAGCGCGCGGATCTGATGGACCAGCTCCGGCAAGATCATTTGCAGGCAACACTCAAGCGATCCATCTGAGTCGCTGGCTTGGGGCCCGCGCAGCGATTGGCTGTATGGGGATCAAAGCTTCTCGCCGGCTTCCATTTGCCTTTTGAGATCCTCTATCTTGCGCGCCAGTCCCGTATCTGAGATCGCCAGTATCTGAAGTGCCAGGAGCGCGGCGTTCTTCGCGCCGGCCTTCCCTGCAGCCACTGTGGCGACCGGGACCCCCGCGGGCATCTGGACCATAGAAAGCAGTGCGTCGCTGCCCCCAAACGATGACCCGACGAGAGGCACGCCGATGACCGGCAGCGTCGTCATCGAGGCGATCACACCCGGCAACGCCGCCGCCATCCCCGCCCCGGCGATCAGCACGCGGAGGCCCCGCTCCCGCGCCGTCTTGGCGTAGGTGGCCGTGCGCTCCGGCTGGCGGTGGGCGGAGAAGAGCACCGTTTCATAGGCAACGCCAAAGCGCTCGAGCACTTCTTCACACGCCTTCATGACCGGCTCATCTGTTGTGCTCGCATAGACCAGCCCGATGAGCGGCTTGGTCTGCTCCGTCCCGGCTGGCCGCCTGCGGGCTCCTGTTCGTGCCATGGTTCTCTCCCTCGCCATCCACCACACTGTTCAGCAACTGCTTTATATTAGATGCTCGCAGCCCTATCGGGACGCGGCCTCCCAAATCCCCGGCACATCCACGGCTCTATCGGGACTTTGCCTCAAGGGCCTCCATGCCGCGCCATCCGATGTCACGGCGATAGAAGGCAGCGTTGAATTCGACGGCCGCTATGGCTTTATAGGCCCGCGCGTGGGCCGCGGGCAGGGAATCGCCAAGCCCAACGACACTGAGCACCCTTCCGCCCTGCGTCACAAGCCGGCCCTCTATCGTGGCGGTTCCGGCGTGAAAGACGAGCGCCCCGCGCGCCTCCCTCGCCTTACTGATCCCCGCAATCGGATATCCGGTCTGCACATTCCCGGGATACCCGCCGGAGGCCAGAACCACACAGACCGCCGTGCGGCCGTCGTGCCCCACACTCACCGGCAGCGCCTTGCGCCCGGCCTTTGGATCCGACGCTTCCCAGAGCAGCTCCAGTAGATCCCCCTCCAGGATCGGAAGCACGACCTGCGCCTCGGGATCACCAAAGCGGCAGTTGAACTCAACCACGCGCGGAGAGCCATCCTGAATCATCAAGCCGGCGTAGAGCAAGCCCGTGTAGGGGCAGCCCTCGCGGGCCATGGCCTGTAGGGTGGGCTCGATGACATCGCATCTCACGCGCTCCTCCAGCTTGTCATTCCAGGTTACCACCGGCGCGTAGGCGCCCATGCCGCCGGTGTTGAGTCCTCGATCGCCATCCAGTGCGCGCTTGTAATCCTGCGACGGTGGCAATAGTACATAGCGTTCGCCGGAGGCCACGGCAAAAACGCTCATCTCCTCACCGTGCATGAACTCCTCAAAGATCACCCGCCGGCCCGCCTCTCCAAACCGCTTCTCGATCATCAGGGCTGCGACCGCCTCGGTTGCCTGCTGGCGATCCTCTACAATCAACGCACCCTTCCCAGCCGCCAGGCCGTCGGCCTTCAGGACATGGGGATAGGCAACACGCGCCACAAGCTCCAGCGCCTCCTCTGGGGTCGCGGCAATCTCGAAGCCGGCTGTGGGGATTCCGTTGCGCTTCATCAAATCCTTGGAGAAAACCTTGCTACCTTCAATCTCGGCGGCCTTTGCACTTGGCCCGAAGACCCGGATCCCGGCTTCGATCAGCGCGTCAGCCACGCCTGCCACGAGCGGGGCCTCCGGACCGATTACGACTAGATCAATGCGCATCTCCCGTACAGCTGCCAGTACGACGGCAGGATCGGCAGCATCTCCATCCAGAAGGGTTCCGAGCTCCGCAATCCCGGGATTCCCCGGCAAGGCATAGATCACTGGCTTGGGGGATGAGTGCGAGAGCGCCCAAGCCAGGACATGCTCACGTCCACCCGATCCTGTAATGAGAATGTTCATGTTACCTCCCCCTTCCGCTGCTTGAGGATCGTCAGCAGAACCTCTTGCGCCTTCGTCGGATGCGCCCTTCCCTTCGAGCGCTGCATGATCTGGCCCATGAAGAAACCCATCAGTGATTCCTTGCCCCCAAGGTAGGCCTCTACGTGTGTGGGATGGGCTTCAATCACTCCCTCAGCCCATTGCCTGAGCTGCCCGTCATCATCCACCTGCTCCCAACCCTGCTCACGAATGATCGCATCGGCCGACTTACCGGTTTGGATGATCTCCTCAAGAACCCGCTTGGCGAGAGTGCTGCTGAGCGTCCCCTGGGCTCGCAGAATCAGGATATCGGCCAGCGCTTCAGGTGCAATCGGGCTCTGAGTGATTTCGATCTGCCGCTCGTTGAGTACGCCAAGCAGCGCTGAGCCGATGAAGTTCGCAGCTGCCTGCACATCCGGAACACGGGATGCCACGATCTCGAAGTAGTCTCCCAGTTCCCGCGTAGCGGTCAGCACCACTGCATCATAGGGCCGGATGCCAAATCCCTTCCTATAGCGCGCCCTGCGGGCATCCGGCAGTTCGGGCAGCCCGCGGAGGACTCCCGCGATCCAAACTTCAGATAGAACCAGCGGCGGAAGATCCGGTTCCGGGAAGTAACGGTAGTCGTGTGCATCCTCCTTGCTCCGCATAAGGCGCGTTTTGCCTGCATTCTCATCCCAAAGCATTGTGGCTTGGATGATGGGCTCCCCCCGCTCTACAAAATCGACATGGCGCTTGAATTCAACTGCAAGAGCCTGTTTGAGATTGCGGAAGGAGTTGAGGTTCTTTATCTCGGTCCTCACCCCAAACTCAGTACTCCCCTTCCGGCGCACGGAGAGATTGGCGTCACAGCGCAGGTTGCCCTTTTCCATATCCCCATCACAGACACCGCAATACTCGAGGATCTGCTTGAGTTCCACCAGATAAGCACGTGCCTCTTCAGGGCTGCGCATGTCTGGTTCAGAGACGATTTCAAGCAACGGGACCCCACACCGATTGAGATCGAGCAGGCTGCGCATCTCTCCTTCCTGCTCGAGATGCTTCGACTTGCCGGCATCTTCCTCGAGGTGCATGCGCGTGATACCGA
>JAGMDA010000080.1 GCA_023128935.1 Candidatus Eiseniibacteriota bacterium
TCCACGCCAGAATGAGAACTGCTGGAGGGGCGGTGGGGGGATTGACGTTGGCGTCATCTGTGGTAGACTCCCGGGCGATGCTGCGCATCGGAGATCCGATGCGTCTTTTTTTCTGGCGTATCTCCAGCAGCAATCCGGTGCATAATGGGCTGCCTTGCTTGAGGTGCGCAGGGCTGGCCGGACTGGATGCGCGGTGGCTGTGGGGGTGAGAGGCTGATGGGTGGGGCGCCCCGCCCAGAAGGGGAGATCAGGCATGGGGCTTGCGGATCTGCTTAGACCAGAATTCATCCAGATCGATGGTCCGCCACTGAGCAAGGAGGGCATCATTCGTGCTCTAGTTGAGCCCCTTGCCACGGGTGGTTTTATCGAGGGCGTTTCGCAGGTAACCCGGGCACTGATGGAGCGCGAGCGGGTGATGAGCACCGGCGTGGGCGAGGGAGTGGCCCTGCCTCACGCGCAGTGTCGTGCCGTCAAGAGGTTTGCGGTTGCGATCGGACGGCCCAAGGAGCCGATTGACTTCCAGGCGCTGGACAATATGCCCGTGCAGCTGATTTTCCTGATTGTCGGCCCCGAGGATCGCACGGGGCTAATGAGGATCCTCACCCGGATCTCGCGCCTGCTCTATACCGGCAATCTCCAGAAAAAGATCTTGAAGGCGCCGACGCCGGAAGCCGTGATTGAACTCGTCGCTTCCGAGGAAGCCAAGCTGGGATGCGACAGTTCGTCAACGTTTCCCGATGAACCTGGGAGTTCGTCTTGAGTGGCGTTTGGCATCGAATGAAACACTGTGGTATCTGGGCGGCGCTGGCGCTCTATATCGGGCTGATCTTTTTCCTCTCGTCCCAGCCGCTCGTACCGACGGAGGATCCCTTTCCCCATTGGGACAAGGTGGTGCACGGTGTTGAATACGGCATCCTGGGGTACCTGAGTCAACGAGCGGCAAGGCTGCGAGGGCGCGGGGGCACGGGGGTGCGGAGATGGATGTGCGTAGGCTTTGTGTTGCTGGGCGGGATGGGTGTGGCCGTAGCAGATGAACTGCTGCAGTCGACCGTACCCGGGCGCGTCACTAGCCTGTGGGATCTCGTGGCCGATACAGTGGGCTTGATGGGCGGACTGGCTCTGAATCTGAGCAAGCGACCGGTCTCCTGCGGTCGGGAATCGGGAGGAGCATCATGAGCTTGGAGAAGGAGAAACTGGCGGCGGCACCGGCAGGCAACAGCCCTGCTCCTGAGATTCTGGCAACGAGCCTGCGCACGCATACCTGCGGCTGCCTGCGCGGGAGCGACGCGGGCAAGGATGTTGCGCTCACTGGTTGGGTCCACCGGATCCGGGACCATGGCGGTGTCTATTTCCTGGACCTTCGCGATCGCTACGGCATTACGCAGATCGTGACCCGGCCAGGGGAGGCTTCCGAGGAATTGCTCGGAGTGATAAAGGGGATGCGCCCGGAGTTTGTCGTACGTATCACAGGAACGGTCGCCGCACGACCCGAGGGGATGGTCAACCGGGATCGTCCCACCGGGGAAATCGAGGTGGTTGCCAGGGAGGCCCGGATTTTAGCAGAGTCAGATACCCCTCCCTTCCAGATTGAGGGTGAAACCGAGGCAGGGGACGATCTGCGGCTGGAGTACCGCTATCTTGATCTCCGCCGCCCGGCCCTTCAGCGCGTGTTGCACATGCGCCACAAGATCACGATCGCGGCGCGGCGCCATTTCGACGAGCACGGATTCCTGGAAATCGAAACCCCGATGCTCGTTAAACCCACTCCTGAGGGGGCGCGTGATTTCCTGGTTCCAAGCCGGGAGCACCCTGGCCGCTTCTTCGCACTCCCGCAAAGCCCTCAGCTTTACAAACAGACGCTGATGGTCTCTGGTGTGGACCGCTACTTCCAGTTGGCGCGCTGTCTGCGAGATGAAGATCTGCGCGCCGATCGCCAGCCCGAGCACACACAGATTGACATGGAGATGAGCTTTGCCGGCGAAGAGGATGTCTATGCAGTCATTGAGGGCATGATGGAAAGGATCTTCCGGGAGGTCCTCGGCGTGCAGATCGCACTGCCCTTCCCGCGGCTCGATTATGATGAGTGTCTGGACCGCTTCGGATCCGACAAGCCTGATCTGCGCTATGCGGGGGAGATTGTCGATGTAACCGATGTGCTGGATGGCTCCGCTTTCCGCCTTTTTGCGGCAGCCAAGGCCTCCGGGCAGCGGATCAAGGCGCTGGTTGTGCCGGGCGGGGCCTCGTTATCGCGCAAGGAATCCGACGCCCTGGAGGCGGAAGTCAAGCTGGCCGGG
>JAGMDA010000800.1 GCA_023128935.1 Candidatus Eiseniibacteriota bacterium
GAAGACCGAGAACTCCTCGGCTAGACAGAAGTTCCCAGTTGAAATGCAGTAGTTTCCAAGGATAACTCGTTTCGCTACAGGAAGATGGCTGCCTCCCGTTTTTGCATGATGCGCCCATGTAATTAGGAATATTGTCTTGACACACAAGGCATTATCCGTATAGTTGCTGCCATGTACGTCGAGACAGTTCCCAATCGTTCCTCGCCGCCTGCCATCCTGCTACGCGAGGGCTGGCGTGAGGGCAAGCGCACCTGCAAGCGCACGCTGGCCAATCTCTCCCACTGGCCACCCGAACAGATCGAGTCGCTCCGGCGGCTGCTGAGAGGCGAGAGACTGGTCTCGATCAAGGATGTCTTCGCCATAGAAGAGTCGCTTCCCCACGGTCATGTAGAAGCCGTTCTGGGGATGGTGGGCAGGCTTGGTCTAGAGAGGCTGCTTTCATCACGACGATGTCGCGAGCGGGACTTGGTCGTGGGCATGTTGGTCGAGCAGTTGATCCACCCGTGTTCGAAGTTGGCGACGACGCGGATGTGGCACACGACGACCTTGGCGCAAGAGCTTTCCATCGGCGATGCAGACGAGGACGCCCTCTACGATGCCCTCGACTGGCTGTTGGAGCGGCAGCGGCGTATCGAGAGCAAGTTGGCCAGGCGCCATCTGAGTGATGGATGTCTGGTGCTGTATGACGTGCCCAGCAGCTACTACGAGGGACACACATGTCCGCTGGTGTGCTACGGACACAATCGGGACAAGAAGAAGGGCAAGCCGATCATCGTCTATGGTGTGATGACAGACGCGGTGGGTCGTCCGGTGGCAGTGGAAGTGTATCCTGGGAACACGGGCGATCCCAGTACAGTCCCGGATCAAGTGGAGAAGCTGCGAAAGCGTTTTGGGTTGCGGCGGGTTGTGTTGGTGGGCGATCGCGGTATGTTGACCCAGACGCAGATCAAGCACCTGAAGACGTATCCTGGGGTTGGTTGGATATCGGCACTCCGGAGTCCTGCGATCCGGAAACTGGTGGAGAGCGGGGTTCTGCAAATGTCACTGTTTGACCGGCAGAACCTGGCAGAAACGTTCTCACCGGAGTACCCGGGCGAGCGCCTGGTCGCGTGCATGAACCCGCTATTGAAAGAGCAACGACGGCGCAAACGGAGGGAACTGCTGGGGATGACGGAGCCTTTACTCGAGAAGATCGTCAGGCAAGTTGCGCGCCGCACGAAGAAGCCCCTCGGCAAGGATGAGATCGGGCTGAAGGTTGGCAAGGTGATCAATGCCTTCAAGGTTGGCAAGCACTTCAAGTTGAGGATCGAGGACGGGCAGTTCACCTGGGAACGTAACGAGGCATCCATCCAGCGAGAAGAGGCATTGGATGGGATCTATGTGATCCGAACCAGTGAGCCGCGGGAAGGTCTATCAGCCGAGGACGCCGTGCGGCAGTACAAGAGCCTATCCCAGGTGGAGCGCCTGTTCCGCACCTTGAAAGGTATCGATATACGGGTACGCCCCATCCGTCATCGTACCGCGGCCCATGTGCGCGCTCATATCTTCCTGTGCGTGTTGGCCTACTACGTAGAGTGGCACATGCGCCAAGCACTGGCACCGCTACTGTTCGACGACGAGGAGTTGGGTGCGGACCGCAAGGTACGGGATCCGGTTGCACCAGCACGGCCGAGTGCATCGGCCCGTAGGAAGAAGGCCAAGCGGGTCAGGGAAGACGGGTTGCCGGTCCATAGCTTCGAGACATTGCTGAGAGCACTCGCCACGCGATGCCGCAACATGTGCCGGATGAAGTCAGCTCCCGCCGGCGTGACGATCCGGCAGCTCACGGAGCCGACGTCCTTGCAGGCGCGGGCGGCAGAGTTGCTGGCAGTGTACCCAGTAGGGGAGCATTGAGTTTTTCAGTAACTGCCAGCCCTCAAGGGAGAAACAGCCTTGAGGGCCGGGAACTTCTGTCTAGCACACGATCATCAGAACATGAACGGGGAATGACGCTGGTTCAGGAGATGTGGCATATGAATTGCTATTTCCCTGGAGGTGTTCCTAACAAGCTGCAACCGGCAGGAGAGGTCACGGCGTGAAGAAGCGAGGTAAGAAGAACGCCCTTGCCAAACAAAGAGCACCGGGATCGGCCGCGGAATCCGAAGCGCTTCCAGCAGGTCTACTGAAGGACGTCCGATACCTGATCGAACAGGCGCGTCAGAGGGTTGCCGGCGCGGTCAACGCGGAGCTGACCGGGCTGTACTGGCGTATCGGCAGGCGCATCCAGCATGACATCCTGCACGAGGATCGCGCCGCGTATGGGGAGCAGATTCTTTCGACACTGTCGACAGAATTGAGCTGGAGCCATTTTGTGGAGATCATCCCGCTGAAGGATGACCTCCACCGCGACTTCTATGCCGAGATGTGCC
>JAGMDA010000801.1 GCA_023128935.1 Candidatus Eiseniibacteriota bacterium
CGCAAGGGGAAGGCGGGGACGAAGTGATTGTGTCCCGCGTCCTGACACTCGCCGGCTGCGTTGTCGGCCCATCACTGGCACGCCTGTGATCGTCTCGGTCTGCTCCAGCTCCGCCTCAGAATGCAGCCCCGTCCTACCCAGAGCCGGGAAATCCAGCGAGTCGGCTTCTAGCTGCCTTCCCTTGCCCCACAATTGATTGTTGCTGTAGTCCAGCGACTCACCGTTCTCAACCGTGACAGGAACCAGGAAGTACCTGCCATCCAGACTGAAGTAGGTGACGATCTCTCTGCCGTCCTCTGTGATCAACGGAGAGGGTACTCGAGGTTCTTGGGCCAGCCTCTCGGGGAAAATTTGAGTGCCTGGACAATCAGGGAGCTCTCCCTCAACTTGAATCCGGATTCCTTGAAGGCGGCGTGTCGGTGCGCAAGTACTCGATGATCTCTTGCTGCTGGCGGTTGATCCATCCGGCCGGACCAGATCCTCAACCTGTGGACAGGCTAGCAGTTGCGGCTCGGCTGAATATCTTGGCCCTATGGCATCAATCAGATGCCCCGCCGTCGGTCTCTATTCGCTTGTTAGGTTGCCCCAGCGCGATCTCGATCCTGTCAAGTTGCTCCGCGTCGAGATCGCGGCCGTATAGGCGCTTGAGAAGTGCCCTCCTCAGATGTAGCCCAGTCAGGTCACGATTGCGCGAACGCAAGCCAGCTACCACCAGCGCTCGTCCAGTAGAGAACATCCGGCACGCCATCGCAAGTCGCTCGGAGGGGGTGAGTCTCTGCATCATCCCGCGAAACCGAACATCCACTTCTCCGAGTGCACCACTCATAATCCGGTTGCCTCATCCAGGAGCTGCGTCAACCCCAACTGCTGCGCCCATTTCCGAAGGTACTCCAAATCCAAATCAGTTACAAAAGCAACGATAGTGCGCACGTCGCGCATTTGCAACTCCGACGAGGATGCCTTGGCCCAATCCAGTTTCGACAGAACAAGATCCTCGGGAGAGACGACTGAGATGTTGACCCCTTCAACATCGATCTCGCGTCGCCTTGAGAACTCCAACACCCGATAAGCGCCGCTCTTGCGCGCTATGAAATCCGCCTTGATGATCCATTCATTGTGCAGGATGTTGAACATGCCCTCATGTCGCGCAGCTTCCTCGATTCTGCTCGAATCTACGTAGCTGATGTCCTCAAAGAGCTGAGCGATCCGGTTCGAATCTCTCGGGCGGTACTCGATCACGATGTCGATATCCCGCGTCATCCTTGGCTCAGCATACATCGCCATCGCGAGCGAACCCGTCAGCATGTACGGGACGTTTGCACTCGCCAACCTGGTCCCAATGATCTTTAGGAACTCAAGCTGTTCATTCATCCGCACCACCCCTCGGACCTGTGGTCATTTCTTTCAACCACCTATGGCAACCTAGCGAATCCAATAATAACGTCCTCGCATCATTTCTGATTCACCCCGCGCACGCAGTGATCATCCCTGAGTTGCGTCGGCGGCGTCAAGGCTTGGCCTAGATTGTCATTCGGCGTAGGCTCCTCTTCCGGTCTGGAGCCACGGTTCTGCGATCCCAGCTTGATTGTACCCCCGGCAGCGACCACTCATCACCTGGAGCGTCGCGCCGGGTACGCATCGCCCGTCGAACCCATCACCAGGTACATCGTGCCCAGTAGACTGTTGAAGGTCAGATTCAGCTCGGCGCGCGAGCAACTCGTCACCCAATCGTCCTCCTGACCGTCGCCGTCGGTGTCGGCACAGCACCAGCACGAGCACGTCTGCTCGATCGAGCAGTATGTGCCGGAACCAGGCATCGCCGAGCAGAGAGACGCCGGGCGACTTGAGAATCAGGGCGTTCGGGGAACAGCTGATCGTCGAGCCCGGATCCGTGTCTTCGAAGATGGCCGCGCACGCCGCTAGATGTCCCCCAGCCGACCAACCATTGGCTTCGGCGAAGGTGAGAACACATACGCTCTCAGTTCCATCGTGTCATGCACCGCGTACACATACTCGACCGGACCCATGACACTGCGGTCGTCTTCCGCCCGGACGCCCGCGGCTGAGACGCAGAGCACGATGAACACTGTGAGCTTCAGCAGCTTTCTGCGGTTCATGCTTGTACCTTTCGCCGTCGCTCCAGACGCCTAACATATTTCATATCTGGAATCCCCCAATCCCCTGTCTCGGCCCCCCGCTCTTGCACCGATGAACGAGAACCCG
>JAGMDA010000802.1 GCA_023128935.1 Candidatus Eiseniibacteriota bacterium
CACTAGCTCGGCAGGTTCCATGGTCCCGGCGGGCGCAGGAAGTATGGGGACAGAAAGGCCAAGGGATGAGACCGGGGAATCGAACGGTGCCGGCACATCCTCAAGCCGTTCCATGGAAGCCGGCGCAGGCAGGATCAAATCGGCTCTGAGAGCTGACCCGGCGCGGAAAGGCGACAAGTTCACCACGCGCGCTCCCACCGCGAGTTTCCTCTCAACGACAGCCCAGGGGAGCGCGCATCCCGAGCCCGGGCCATCCACAATCAGAAGATGGATGGAGCGGTCGGGCACCTGGCTCACATCTCGGCAGGGAGCCAGCGGTAGTCCCTCGATGCCGCCGGGACGGTCGCTCTGCCGCGCGGCCGGTTCAAGTGCTCGCGGCAGGAATCCACCCTTCTGGCCAAGATTCCCCACCAGGAGGTTCAGGCCCCAAATGGCCAGTTCCTCCTCGTAGCCCAGTGAGCCACCGCCGGGATCCACACCGGGAATGGCGATGGCGGGACGATCCTCCGCGAACCTCCGGGCAGTTTCCCGAATCATGTCGGGGGGCAGTCCGGTGATCACGGCTGTACGCTCGGGAGTGAAGTGGCTGATCAGCCGGCGGTAGCTGGGTCCCCCGTCTGCCGAGAAGTCGATGGCCTTCTCGGCTATGAATTGCTCACTGTATAACCTCTCGGCGACGATGACATGGCCCAGACTCAGAGCTAGAGCAGCCTCCGTTCCGGGCTTAATCCTCAGCCACTGATCGGCACGCAGGGCCGTCCGAGAGGGCCGTGTCTCGATCTGGATCAGCAGTGGATGGTGGTCCCGGGATTGGAATACTCCACCTGGGGCTCGAGTCATCGCGCCCGGGATGAGATGCGCTATGCGCCCCGGTGCGCCCCACCCGTCCAGTACGGGCGCACCGAAACTCAATAGCGTTTGCACGCCTTCGAGATCGATCCCCAGCGGACCGTAGGGCTCAGTCAGCATCTCACCCAGGACAGTCGTGGATGCCTCTTGTGAAGGCCCTACAAGGTATGCCCCGCAGCCCAGGGCGGCCAGGAATCGGCGGTAGAGCAAGGAAAGCTCGCGCCCGGGCCTGGCGTCCAGGACAGCTACGGCGCCCTCGCCGCCCGTCGCTCTGGCCTCCGCCAGCCACGCCGCGATCTGAGTGACAGCTTCATTTCGTGAAAGAGCAGCGGGGCCGCCTTTCCCCGCACGCATCTGAGGACTCGTCAGGCGCGCGGGATGATAGCGAAGATGATGACCAGCCAGACCCAGAGGACAGAGGTGCCCGCAGCTGATGGGGTGGCCGCGTACGCCGGAGAGGCCAAAGGCCTCATCGCCCACACAGCGAACGCGCAGGCCACAGCCCGCGGGACACAGGGTGCAATGCGTGTAGTGTACGCTGATCTCGCCCCGTGGCAGCCGAGGGAGCCAAGACCAGTTCTGAGTCCAGATAGCGGCATCGTCGAGCAGTTTCCAAGGCAGCGGGGAAAGGGTGGTCCCCACAACTCCACCCCCGAGAAATTTTAGGAAGTCACGGCGGTTTACGAATTTGCCCATGGATGCGCTCTTTCACTTATGACAGTCTAGGCAACTCTCCACAACGCCGCGTTCCCGATGGCAGGCGGAGCAGTCGGACATCTTCATACCTTCCCACGGCTTCGTAGCGATGCCAGAAATGCTTGGGCCCCAAATATCGCGGCTGTAGCCGCTGATGCGGTTCCTCTGGAGTGGGCGGAGACTCTCCGTCTTGCCATGCGGCCCGTGACAACGCTCGCAGGGCAGCTCGGCCCCCACGATGTGCTGCGCGTGCGGGAAATGCGCGTTGTCCGGTTGCCTAGAGTAGACCAGCCAGGGAATCTCACGGCCTAGTGCGATATACTCCTCCACCAGACGCATCTCATCGTCGGAGTCGCCCAAGGGTTCCTCGTGGCAG
>JAGMDA010000803.1 GCA_023128935.1 Candidatus Eiseniibacteriota bacterium
TCGGCTCCATGAAACAGCCGCTGTCTTGGTGCGCCATGTGCAAGAAGGGAGCCTCACATGATCAGTGTGCGTGGGAGTTTGCGCGGGCGGGGGGAACGCGTGCGGATTAACATGGGACCATTGATCGACATGGTTTTCCTGCTGTTAATCTTCTTTGTCGCCACGACCAGCTTTGTCAAGGAGACCGGTATCGAAGTGCAACGTTCGACCGCGGCCACAGCGGAAATAGATGAGAAATCGAATATCCTGATTGGCGTCACGAATCGCGGCGAGATCTATTGGGAAGGCAAGCGGATCGACATACGAAGCGTGCGCGCCCACGTTGAACGAGCGCTGGCGGAAAACCCAGAAAGTGGTGTAATCATTGTGGCGGATTGCAAGAGTTTCACAGGAGCTGTTGTACGGGTAATGGATCAATGCCGGCTGGCGGGTGCGCTGAACGTAAGTCTGGCCGCAAGACGGCATACGCAAAACGGAGTGTAGAATGACACACACGCTGCCTCAATCGCTCAGCGGCAGGCCCTTGGTCGGCATCTTGGCCTTCATCATAGTGCTTCTCACCATGCCATTGGGTCACGCTCTCATGATCCTGACCCAAGTGCTCCTGGGAGATCACTATCAATATATTGGCGCCTTGGGGCTCGGGTTACTCGGTGCTGCTGCCCTTCTGGTCGCATTACGGAGAAAAGGCGAAACCGCCCAGACGTTTCTCGGTTTTCTGGCCGGGATTTTTCTCTGGACCGGGTTCGTGGAGTTCTCATTTGTGTTTTACGCGCATCATTTGGCCATCGCGCCGATGATTGAAAACGGAGAAGTTGTCACGAAGCCCGAGTACCTCCTACTCCCTTCGTCAATTGGCCTCTTCCTGGCCTTGGTCCCCTACTTCCTTCTGAATCCTCACACGCGATGCATGTTTTTCGCCTGGTTTCGCCGCCGCTTGCATCTGCCGGTAACACCCGCGCCAGCTGCTGGACCCAGGAACTACGCCGCGATCACCGCCATGGAAACAATCTTCGTTCTGTGGGCATTCTACATTCTTCTAATGATCGCCTACGACAAGGCATTCTTCGGAGACCGTCATCCATTCACGTATGCCGTCTTCGCAGGATCCTTGCTCTGGTCCATCTACCTGATCACCCGGCTCCTGAAGTACGTCCGGATTGCACCGGCCATTCGCTACGCCGTCCCGACTGTCATCATTTTCTGGACCAGCGTTGAGATCCTCGGTCGCTGGGATCTCTTCAGGGAGATCTGGATTGAACCTACGCGCTATTGGCTTGAGGTTGTACTAACCTTCGCCGCCCTCCTGGGCGCGCTGCTGCTCTCGACCTTGGTGTCAAGAGGCAGGAGGGGCGGCCACACACCACCAGGAGTTGAGGAAAACAATTGAAGGGCCGACTGCCAATCTGGATCCTGCCAGCACTCGTGGCTTCAGGCCTGATCAACATCCTGATCTTTGGCATGGCATCCCTTGTCTCGAGCGAGCGCCCGTACCCGCAGGACCTGACCGAACCAGTACCGGTCCATCTCGTGAAGCTACATGCACCCGTCCAGCCGGAGGAAAAACGCGTCCCAGAACCGCGGAAGCCGACGCCGAAGCCTCTCAGCAGCTTCATCCCAGACCTGGTCCGCCCAGGACCGAACATCCCGGCACGGCCGGATATCTCGCTAGCTATCGATCCGGACCTATTGGGAGATGGAGTGCTGGAAGGGGAGTTCATTTTTAATGCCGAAGAGCTGGACCGCCCGCCCCAGACGCTTGTCAAGATGCCGCCCGTGTATCCGTACAAGGCCACGTGGATGGATATCGAGGGACATGTAACGGTTCGGTTCCTAGTGGCGGAAGATGGTACCGTGAGCCGCGTGACAATCCTGGAGGCATCACATCCTGGGTTGTTTGATGAAAGCGTTCGTAAGGCTGTCCCCAAATGGAGATTCAGCCCGGGGAAGATCGGCGGCAAGAATGTCAGTTCCTGGGTTATGACCACTATACGCTTCGAACTTTGCGATGATGATGAGCATTCTCGTAAATCATAGGACATCCTCGGTTGCCGTGGAGCATGCACGGTTGAGACGACTGGCTTCAGGGTCCTTGCTGGCTGGCCTGATAGTGGTTCAGGCCCTTGCGGGCACCGCATGGGCCCAACACGAGGAAGGCGGCAAAGCACCGAGCTTCTCCACGACGGATCTGGCGCAGATCCCCGGCAAGGTCCGCCGGGTCCTCTTCCAAGCCCAGCAACGCCGCGAGGCCGGTGAGTCCGGAGAGGCAGTGGCGCTTTTGCGGACCTATCTCAGCAAGCACCCGGAGGAGGACCACCCTCTCTTGCGCTTCTACCTCGCCAGCGATCTAACTCTCATCGGGAAGCAGAGAGAAGCCCTTGCGCAGTTGCAGGCAGCAGTCGACATGGACCCCACCTTTGCCCATGCGTGGCTCAGCCTGGGTGAAGTGGCCTACGACCTCTGCCAGTATGGCCTGGCTGGAAAGGCCTTCGCCAACGGTTACGAATACAGCCCGGCAAGGCATCCTGGGGTTCTCTACTACGCCACTGTCTCTTTCCTGCAAGCTCAGGAGTTCGATCGGGCCCTGCAGCTGCTGACGGATCTTGTTTCCGGCAACCACGGTGAACCAGAGCTGGACTGGTACCGTGCGCTGGTCTCAACCTGCCTGGACCTGAACCGCACGGAACAGGCTTCAAGGGTCGCCGATGATATGCTCCGCGTCCACGGGGACAATCCCACGGCCTGGAAGATCGTTTATCAATTCGCAGCAGCCCAGGGCGACTACCGGCGGGCTGCCGTGGCCCTGACGGTTGTCGGCTACTTACGCCCGCTGCGCCGGGAGGAGTTGTCCCAGCTCGGGGACCTGTATGTGTTGATCGATGTGCCGGTCCAGGCCTGCCGCTACTACGAGCAGGCGCGCCCTGATAGTAGTTCCCCCCGCGATTATGAGCGTCTCTCCTCAGCCTATATCGCCGCGCATGACGCCGAACGGGCGCTGCACACACTCGAACGCGCCCTTGAAAGAAAACCAACAACCCGTTTGTGGTCTCTGTTGGCGGATCTATACTACATGCAGGAGGATTACGAAGAGTCCTATCGAGCCTTCCGGGAATGCGCGCGCCTGGATACGACGCGCGCCAGAGCCCATCTGATGATGGGTTACTGTGCGCTCGAGCTGGGATGGGTCGAGGAAGCAACCCAACATCTCGAACGATCCGCCGCTTTCCCTGAACTGGAGGAGGTGTCCCGAGAGCTGCTGAACAGGGCCAAGGCGGCAAGGCGTTAGGGCTCGCGCGAGAATAAATTCCCATTTTCGGCGAGGACCGCA
>JAGMDA010000804.1 GCA_023128935.1 Candidatus Eiseniibacteriota bacterium
GCTGCCGGTAGCCGGGAGTTGTGACGTTGGCCACATTTTCGGCTATCGTGCGCATCCGCTGTGCGCCCGCGTCCAGGCCACCCTTGAGCAGGTTGAAGCTGTGGCTGCCAAAGAGCATCCTTTGAATCACCTTCTACGCTCCTTCCTCCAAATCCCGGCTCGGGGCCGCATCGGCCCGGGCAGATGGCGCACTTCCCGAGTTGTTACAGGCAAGGTTCATGCCGGACGCAGCATGCCGCGGACCGAAGCTCTATCCCTTCACTAGACAATGGATTACAGGTAAACAATGAAGCCGCGCGCGAGGTGGGTTGATTGGGAAGAACCTTCCCACCACCGGAAAGTTTTTCCCCATCAGGTTCCTCCAGTATTCAAGAGAGAGCGCCTGCCCGCGCGTGTGACGCATCTTCCCACTCGCGCAGCTTGTTTCGGATCGTGCGAACATTGATGCCCAACCGGCGCGCCGTGCGGCTCTTGTTGCCACCTTCCTCCTCCAGTATTCGAAGGATCCAGAGCCGCTCCAACTCGCGCAGGGGGAGATCCGGGAGCGCAGAAAGCGCCCCACCATCCGTGCGGGGGAGCGCGGGATGAACCGCCAAAGTACGGCCGGCAGCAAACGCCTGGTGCTTGGGAGCCTGGCGATCCGCGGGCAGGGCGGGTGTATCCCAGAGCAGGTGCTCATGCCCGATGACCGCCTCGGGGCAGATGACAACCGCGCGCTGGATCATATTCTCCAACTCGCGCACGTTACCGGGCCAGTCGTAGTCCATGAGCCTGGCGATGGCCTCTTTGTGGATGCCCTCGAAGACCTTCCCGTTCTCCGCTGACGCGGTTTGGAGGAAATGCTGGGCCAGCAGGGGGATGTCATCCCTGCGATCACGCAGGGCTGGAACCTGGATCGGCACCACGCGGAGCCTGTAGTAGAGATCCTCCCGAAACATCCCATCCCGCACGCGGCTGACCAGGTCGGCATTGGTAGTGGCCAGAATGCGCACATCTACCTGGATCGGTTGGCTGCCGCCCACGCGATAGAACTCCTTCTCCTGAATCGAGCGCAGCAATTTGGGCTGGAGGACGAACTCCATCTCACTGATTTCATCGAGCAGAAGACTCCCGCCGTCCGCCAGTTCGAACTTCCCTCGGAGCATTCCGGTCGCGCCCGTAAAGGCCCCCCGATCGTGCCCGAAGAGTTCGGATTCCATGAGCCCATCGGGAAGGGCAGCGCAGTTGACCTTGACGAACGGTCCTTTCTTACGCGGTCCCCATACATGGAGGGCCTGGGCAATCAGTTCCTTGCCTGTCCCGCTCTCGCCCTCGACCAGCACGGTGGCAGGGGATCGGGCAACCGTTCGAACCAAATCCTGCAACTGGAGCATCACGCGGCTCTTTCCAACGATGCAGGGCGCACTGCTGCGCCGACGCAGGCGGGCCCGCAGGCGCTTGTTCTCCCGCTTGAGGCGCGCCACGCCGAGCGCCTTCTCCACGACGACCTCGAGCGCATCAACTGCAAAGGGTTTGACCAGGAAATCAGACGCGCCCATCTTCATCGCCTGGATCGCGATCTCGATCGTCCCGTGGGCAGTCATAACGATGCAGTTGCAGTCGGGGACCGCCGTCGCCAGCCGCCCGAGCAGTGTAATGCCGTCCATCCCCCCGAGGCGTACGTCCAACAGGGCCAGATCGGGCTCGAAGACGCCGGCCGCTTCCAGAGCAGCCTCGGCTGAGGGTTCGGCCTGTACGGTGAGTCCCATGCGCGTCAAGGCCTGCTCCAGAAAACTGCGCATAAGTCCGTCATCATCAACGACCAGCACGCGCGCCCGCGTGGCCAGCCGCTCGATTCCAACCCCTGATTCCATAGTTGGACCCCTTTAGCTAACTGTCTAATTCATCCCGCCGCCAGATGACCACGCGCAGATCCTTCCGCTCGTCGTAGCGCGTTCTGGCCCAGCTCACACTGGCGCGAGGAGATCGCTTCCCGCGGAAGCGTTACCACAAACGTTGTGCACCCCCCGCCGCTGACGGCTTCAATCCCCCCCCCATGGGCCGCAATGATCCGTTTCGCGAGTGGGAGCCCGAGCCCAGTCCCCCTCGACTTGCTGCTCGCAAATGGTTCGAACATCGCTGTGAGGGTCTCTGGCGCCAGCCCACCGCCGGTATTGCGGATCAAGAGCCGCAGCGTCTCTCCCGACACGCGACCCCGTGGCAGTTGCCCCCTCTGCAGCAGCACAGTCACCCGCCCGCCGGTACCGGTCGCCTCAGCCGCATTGACCAGGAGATTCTCAAGGGCTTGTCGCAGCTGCTGCGCGTCAGCCATCAGACGGCCCCGGCAGGCGAGATCCATTTCCAACACAGGACCATCGGAGAAACGTGCGCCCACCTCCTCG
>JAGMDA010000805.1 GCA_023128935.1 Candidatus Eiseniibacteriota bacterium
GCGGATGCGCTGGCGGGGGAGCGCGCGGCATTTGAGGGTGAGTGGACCCAATCACCCCTGGCATCCATTGATCAACGGCTTTGGGGTACCTATAGGCTACGCATCCTGGACGTACGTCTAACCCAGGCATTCTACCAGCGCCACATCCCCGAGTCCGGATCGATCCCGGCGCCGGAGATCGAAGCGCGCATCTACGAATTGCCGCCCAAGTGGCGCCCGCTGATAGTTGCTTCTGACGACTCGCGCGAAGCCCGTCATGTGGCACAGATGCTACGCGAGCGCGGGTGGCAGCGCGTCGAAGCATTGAGGGGATCCCTGAATGGCTGGCCGGGGCCATGGGAGAGCGGTCCACCCCAGCGATATCTCTGGGAGCCAACGCCGGTCGTACAGCGTTGGGTCTCTCGGCTCAGGATTGGAAAGGTTCTGGAGCTGGGCTGTGGTTCGGGGCGCGACGCTATCTACTTGGCCATGCGAGGACATGAAGTGATCGCCGTTGACCTGCTCCCGGATGCGCTGGCCAAAGCCGACGCGCTGGCTGCCCGCATGGGCGTCACCATCGCAACCCGGCAGATGGATCTGAGGAAGCAGCGGCCGCCAATAGATGACGGGTTCGATGCGATCCTCATGATCCGGTTCCTGGAGCGAAGCCTCTTACCTTGGATGGCAGAGGCGCTACGGCCCGGCGGAACGCTGTTTTTCGAAACCTTCACGCGTGAGCAGAAAGACGCGAGTGCGCGGCGGGACGCGCGTGCACAGCGGGACGCGCGGGCACAGCGGGACGCGCGGGCTCGGGAGGACGTGAGCGGGCCGCAGGGCAACCGCTGGATTCTCGAGTCGCAGGAGGCGCTGCGGGCATTCAGGTGCTGCGCGGACAATACGGCGGGTGCAGGCAAAACCAAGCAAAGCGATGGACCCGACCTCCACGTCCTGGAATACCTGGAGTTGCCGGATGCCTCAGGTGCACACATCGCGCGCCTGGTGGCCCGCAAACCATGCTGACGTTCGCGGGAGAGCATGAGTTCGCGGCTGACGTAGGCGAGAGAATGCGAGCGTCAGGCTGAAGTGCATGCGGAGGATCACGATGTCGCTCATAGCTGTAGACAAAGATCTCCTGGGCAAGATCCGGCTGGCCGTATTCCAGGCCGAGGGGTTGACCGCAAGCGGCGCGAGCAAGGCGCTTGATGCCGACCTTGAAGCCCTGATACGCAAGCTGGCCCACAGCTACGCCAAACCCGCGGACGCCTCAGAGCTCTTCGCCCCCGCGCGGGAGTTCTATCGAGCGATCGGCTTGGATCCAACCAAACATAGGCCATCCTCAGAAGCGCTTGTGCGAAGAGCCATCCGTGGAATCGAGCTCTACCGCATCAATCGTATAGTGGATACGTGCAACCTCTGCTCGATGCATTTCGCCTTACCGATCGGTCTGTACGACACAGCCCAGGTGCAATGGCCCGCCGTCCTGCGGTTGGGCAAGCCCGGCGAGGGCTACAAGGGGCTCGGGAAGGATTATGTCAATGTGGAAGGCCGATGGACATTGGTCGATCAGGG
>JAGMDA010000806.1 GCA_023128935.1 Candidatus Eiseniibacteriota bacterium
ATCAATCTGCTCAGGTCCATTGATGGAAACGGTAGGGTCAACGCCAATCGAAGTGAGAGATTCGCCGCCGAAGGACTCCTCCAACCCCTCCACCTCGCAGCCATAGGTCAGAACAAGCTCCCCGTCCTCGTCGGCGTAGAGCGAGATAGCCCCCAGCGGATCAGCCAAGCTCTCAGACAGAGAGTCTTCCAAGCCAACGGACAGAAAGTCTGTCAAGCTCTCGGGCAGGGAATCGGTCAAAGCCTCTAGCAGGGAATCCGTCAGGGCCTCCAGCAGGGAATCCGTCAAGCCCTCCAGCAGGGAATCGGTCAGAGCCTCCAGCAGAGAATCCGTCTGGGCCTCCACCAGGGGATCAAGCGGGGGGCCGGCCAGGTGGTCGGCTGCGACATCCGCCAAGCCATCGACGACAACCTCGGACGGGCCATGACCACGCGCCCCGCCTATGGCATCAATCTGCCGCTCACCCGCGAGCTGGCCCGCGGCTGGGCGGCAGAGACTGATTATGCACACTACACCCAGAAGGCACCCGAGCCAGCCCAGTCGGATGCGGGTGGACTCAGGTGACTGATCTAGCTGCGAGCAGTCCGCCCACACGCCGCCCCCCGACATTGCCTATAACCCCGCCAACCTCGCCGCCTTCCGCAATAGGCGCTGGGCCGCCAGGGCGTGCTGGAGTGCCTGGCGCGTCTTGCCATCCGTGGCGAGATCCCGCGCCCGGCGCAGCAATCTGCGGCCTTCATCCAACACGCGCTGCGCTTGCTCATCGCCTTCCGACTGTATCTCCGGACCCATCTCCGCATAGAGGGCAGAGAGCTTCTCGATCACATCGAGAAGCTCGCGCCCCCCGGGGGCTGCACTTATCTGCGTGAGGAGCTGCAACGCCTTCTGCCGGGCTGCGAGGCTGAGGCGCAGCGCCTGCTTCGGATCTCCCCCCTGCAGTCGCTCCCTGGCCTGCCCTAGAAGGCGTCGGGCCTCCTTCCGCAACTTGAAATCACCTGGGGGCCGATCCTGCTCGGCTAGCGTTGTCTCCACCTGTGCCAGGAGGGCTTCGGTTCGCTCAATCGATACCTCGGCCGCTGCTCCAGCAGAGATGCTCCGTCGTGCGATGCGCCCTGCGCGCTCCATCAGGCTCGTCGCCAGCGTGGCCAGCCTAGCTGCCTGGGCGTAGTGCCGGTCCCTGAATGCGCGCCTTGCGCGGCGCAGCTGCTCTATCCCCTCGCGCAAAATCTGCATCGCCTGCGCGTTGCCAGAATCCCGCACGAGGGGACCGATTTCGTGAGCCCGTTCTTCTGCTCGCTCAATGGTGAGGTGCACGCTCTCCTGCGTTCTCTTCTCAATCCGCGTGGCGTCCAGGGCCTTGACCGCTTCCGTTCTGGCCTTCAGTGTCAGAATCACAACTTTGCGGTATGTTGGATCGCGCCGCCGGAATTCCTGCCAAGCTTTGCGCTGCAATTCAATGGCCCTGCGAAGATGATCGTGTGAGGCGATCGATGTGGCTTCCGCGGCCAGCTCCCTCGCCTTCTCAATGATCTGATCCGTCTTCTCAAGCGCACGCAGGACGCTGGTGCGATCCACTTCCGACTGCGCTAGTGCAGGTGCGACTGAGAGCAAGCCAAACAGGCCGAGCAACAGTAGGCTCACCCCCAGCCTGAACTTCTCACCAACCTTCTGCTCGGGCTGCGCATCTGCGTGCCCTGGCTGGCGAATCTTCGCCACTGTGCTGTCATGCTGGCTGTGAACCATGGCGGACACTCCCGTGGACCTTGCGGTACACTTAGGGCTTGATCCTATAGCGCTCCA
>JAGMDA010000807.1 GCA_023128935.1 Candidatus Eiseniibacteriota bacterium
CCGAAGAGGTGCAGCCGGTCGCCTTCCAGCGCAACGGGAGCGCATCGCCGGTTTGGTTGAGCTCGGAGGAGATCGATGCGCTCCTGCTCGCCAAGCCCGCGGCGAACGTAGGGGCAGAGGAGCAGACTGCCGAGATCCAGGCGATCCTGGGCGATGAGCCCAGGCTGCGCCCGGCGCTCGACAGGCTGGCCACTGAATGTGGAGAGGAGCTTCTCGAAGCTCACCGGCGGGTGCGCAAGCTGACGCAGAAGGGCCGCGTGCGCTACGAGGTACGGCCCGAGCTGCCGGCTGATCTTCTGGGGATCTATATGTTCCTGCCGGTGGGGTCATGAGGGGCCCCGGCGGCACCGGAGATTGTGGCGATCCAACGTCTTGACTTATGAGGAGACCCCACGCGCCTATGGCCAGACGACTGGATAGATTCACAAGCGTGCGCACCGAAGGCGCCATCCTGCCGCCCGATCTGCTGCAACGGGTCGCGCAAGGGGCCGATGGGCTTAGTGGCCTCAATCCTGCCGACTATCACCTGGCCCAGCGGGAGCGGATCAACGAGGTGGCCAACCGGGCCTGGAACCGGCTGCTGGGAGCTTGGGAGTCATTCAAGACGACCATGGAGGGGCTGCCCGAATCCGACGCCGGCACAAGTCTGACCCGCGAGCGCTGGCTGCAGATCCTCTTCCAGGAGCTGGGCTATGGGCGGCTGCCGACCAGCAGGGCGATCGCGATCGATGGCCGAACCTACGCGATCAGCCACTTCTGGGCGCGGACGCCGATTCACCTGGTTTCCTTCCGCCAGTCACTATGTAAGCCCACCAGCGGCGTGCGCGGAGCCGCGAGGGTCAGTCCCCACAGCCTGGTACAGGAGTTCCTGAACCGTTCGGATGATCACCTGTGGGGTTTTGTGTCGAACGGCCTTTCCCTGAGGATACTGCGGGACAATGTGAGTCTGAGCCGGGCGGCCTATGTCGAGTTCGATCTCGAAGCGATGCTAGATGGTGAGGTCTACGCCGACTTCGTGCTCCTGTGGCTTCTGGCCCACGAGTCGCGCGTGGAGGTGCCCGAAGAGGGACAGCCCGAAGACTGCTGGCTGGAGAAGTGGTTCAAGACAGCGGCGGAAGAGGGCACGCGGATCCTCGAACACCTGCGAGACGGCGTGGAACAGGCGATCGAAGCGCTGGGCAATGGTTTTCTCGCGCACTCGTCTAATCGGGATCTGTGCGCCAAGCTCGAGAGTGGAGAGCTGCCCATCCGCGACTATTATCATCAGCTGCTGCGTCTGGTCTACCGCCTGCTGTTTCTCTTTGTGGCTGAGGATCGGGATCTGCTGCTCGCCCCGGGGGCCAAGGAGGAGATCCGCGAGATCTATGCCCAGTTCTACTCCACGCGGCGGATCCGCGATCTGGCCAACCGGCGCCGCGGCACAGCGCATGGTGATCTCTTCCGTGGATTGCAGGTCGTCTTGAGCCGCCTGCACGGTGCCTGTGAAGAGCTGGGCCTGCCCGCCCTGGGAGGTTACCTGTTCTCCGCCGATGCAGTCGCCGATCTCGAGGGAGCGGAGCTGGCCAACTACGACTTCCTCGATGCGATCCGCCACCTCTCGACGATGCAGGATAGAAACGGCCGCCGGCCGGTCGACTACCGCAATCTGGGCGCCGAGGAGTTCGGCAGCGTCTATGAATCGCTTCTCGAGCAGCATCCCACACTGGATGAGAGGGGTCACTTCCGCCTGGAGCTGGCCGCGGGCAGTGAGCGCAAGACCACGGGGTCTTACTACACCCCGTCGAGCTTGATCCGGTGCCTGCTGGACTCGGCGCTCGATCCGGTGATCAGCGATCGGATCAAGGAGGCGGAGAAGGCCGCGCGAGAGGAGAGTACAGGCACCGATCGCCAGGCGGCCGCCCAGGCCAAGGTCGAAGCAGCCCTCCTCAGTCTCAAGATCTGTGATCCCGCT
>JAGMDA010000808.1 GCA_023128935.1 Candidatus Eiseniibacteriota bacterium
GCTGTGGCAAGGGGGTGTTGACTCACGTGAAGAGACACGATCCCTCGCCGCGCAGGCGCTGGCGGCCCACGAGCAGGAGCTTGCGGCTCACGCGCAGGCGCTGGCGGCCTACGCGCAGGCGCTCGCGGCCCACGAGCATGCGTCCACCCTCACGCGTGAAGAACTCGACCGCGCGCGCCGGAGGATCGAGCTGTTGAAGCGCCTTGAGGACAGAAGCAGGGACCGGTGAGTATGGGGGATGGCTCCACCCACCCAATGCTCTGCTGCATTGCAGGTTAGCTCGTAGCAGGCTCAATCCTCTGAAGAACACCCCTGGTGAACAGCTGGTGAACAGCGACCCTCAGAAGTGCCGGCGAGAAAAGTACTTTGCGTTGATCACCCTGGCCTCGTGTCCCTTTTCAGCCACTGTGATTCTCCTCCCGGATGGTCCGCGTACGTGGAATAGACCTGCCGGCCCGCGTGTATTGCCGGTGGCTCAGAGATCGCAAGAAACACCGGATCGGGAAAGGAGACAGCCATGAGACGGAGTGTTCATACCCCTGCTCGAGTCTTCGTGGTAGTGACGGCTCTCTGGCTGGCGTGCAGCGCAGCAGCACATGCCGATGGCTTTGTCGTCGTCAGACCGCGTCCGGAGTTTCCGGACCCAACGCAGCTTGCAGTCAGGTATCACAACGTCGACATCACCATACGGGATCAGGTCGGCCATGTGAAAATCGATCAAGTCTTCCGCAACCTAAACAACCGCGACGTTGAAGGCGAGTACATCTTCCCCATTCCCGACGGCGCAGCGGTCAGCGACTTCGTCCTGTATGTGGATGGCAAACCCGTGCATGCCGAGGCGATGGATGCGCAGGAGGCTCTCAACGTGTACAAGGCTCTCGTGCGCGAGAGCAAGGATCCGGCGCTACTCGAGTATGCCGGTCGTGAGATGTTCCGCGCCCGTATCTATCCCTTTCCCGCTCATGGCGATCGCCGCGTGATGCTCGATTACGATCATCTCGTGGAGCGCGAGGGCGGGCTCTACAGGTTTGTCTATCCCCTCTCGACTGAGAAATTCTCATCCAGGCCGCTCGAAAGCGCCTACGTGGTGATCGAACTCGAGGCCGACCGGCCGATCCGAAATGCCTATTGCCCAAGCCACGAGGTCGATATCGAGTACCTGGGCAGCCAACGCCTGCGCCTGACCTGGGAGGAGAGCGGAACCAAGCCCGATCGGGATCTGGTCCTCTATTACTCGCTTGCAGAGAAGGCGATGGACATACGCCTCGTTCCGTACCGCCCCGACACAGGAGAGGACGGCTACTTCATGCTGCTGGCCTCGATGGGGGCTGACGAGGAAATCGAGGTGACGCCAAAGGATGTAGTTTTCGTGATCGATCGTTCGGGGTCCATGAAAGGGGTGAAGATCGAGCAGGCGCGCGATGCGCTGGCGCATTGCCTGCAGAACCTGAATCCGGAGGATCGCTTCAATGTGATCTCCTTTGCAACTTCGGTTGATGCTTTCGCGGAACGCCTGCAGAAGGTCTCGCGACGAACCACAAGAGACGCGCTCCGATTTGTGGAATCCCTGAAGGCGGCGGGCGGCACGAATATCGGCGAGGCTCTCGAGCGTGCACTGGATGTCCGCTCCAGTTCAATGCGACCCGCATTCATTGTTTTCCTCACCGATGGTCTTCCCACCCAAGGCGAGTCGGATCCGCAGAGGATCCTCGCGCAGATCGGGGAGCGCAACTCCTCGCGTGTGCGGATCTTCCCATTTGGTGTTGGCTATGACGTCAATGCGGTGCTCCTGGATCAACTCGCCTTCGAAAACGCGGGAAGCCCTAGCTACGTCAGACCGGGGGAGGATCTCGATTCGCGTGTTACGGTGTTTTTTGACCAGGTGGCAAACCCCGTCATGACAAACCTGGAGATCAGAGGCGATGGCCCAAGGCTCCGCGATCTTGAGCCGCACGCGCTGCCGGACATCTTCCGGGGCGGCCAGCTTGTGCTCTTCGGCCGCTACCGCGGGTCGGGAGCGCTGGAAGTGACACTCTCGGGCCTGGTCGCAGGCAGACGGCGGTCGTTCCAGCTGTCCACGTCCCTTCCGCGCAGAGAGACGAGGAATGACTTCGTGGGCAGGCTTTGGGCAACGCGGAGGGTGGGCTCGCTCCTGCGACAGGTGAGGCTGTACGGTGAGGAACCAGAACTGGCCGATGAAATCAGGAGCCTGGGGCTGCAGTTTGGGATCGTGACGCCCTACACATCGTTCCTGGTGGATGAGGATCAGGAGACACCACGTGACCCGCTGGTGACATCGGCGAAAGGAGACACGTGGGGTGGTATTAGGCAATTGCACACAGGCGGCGTGGATCCTCTCGGTGCGAATCGCTTTGCCGGGGACTTGAGCCGGACCCACGTGCTGGATAGCGCTCCGGCGCCCTCTACTTTGGGAGCACCTCAGCTACAGGAGGCGACTGGGAGAGTGGCATTCGAGGTGTCCAAGAAGGTCGAGACTCTGGCGTCGGCCAAGTCCGAACCCGAATCCCGCGAGGGCAGTGGCGTACGCTCGATCGGTGGACGCGGTTATGTGCGAGCGGGTGGTATTTGGAAGGACACGAAGTGTCCCAAGGATGTGAAGACGACGGAGATCAAGGTTGGGAGTGATGCATACTTCGAGCTTCTTCTCGACCATCCCGACCTGGCTCAGATTCTGGCCCTCAGCGATCACGTTATCTTCCAAGTGAACGGCCGGTGGTACGAAAGCGTGCCGGCCACATAGGCTGGTAGGCTGGCGTGGAATAGAGGGATAGGCACCTTCCCGCATGCAGGTCGACTGCGACGCACCCAGGAAAGCCCCCCCGCGATCGCGGGGGGGCTTGTGTGTTCATTTTGTGCACGCATCGGAAGTGGTAGCGGCGGTTTCAGCCACGGCCTTGATCACGGTCTCGACGTGTTTCCGGGTGTTGAATGGCCCCACTGACAGGCGCACGCTGCCGCGCGGAGCGATGCCCAGGTGTTCGTGGATCAGTGGTGCACACTGCAATCCCGGGCGCGTCTGGATGTTGTACTCCGCGTCGAGAATGGTGGCGATATCTGAAGGATCGTAATTGGCGACGGTGATCGACATGGTGGCCACCCTCTGGGTCAGCTTCCGCGGGCCCCAGATCTTCACCCCCGGGATTTCGGAGAGGCCTTCCTGTAGCGTAGCCAGCAGTTCCATCTCGTGCCTATAGATGCTCTCCATGCCCCGCTCCGCGATCCAGTCGATACCCGCAGACAGGCCGGCGATGCCGGCCAGATTCTGCGTGCCGGCCTCGAGGCGATAGGGGTATTCCTTGGGATGATGGGGGACCGCGCTGCGCACGCCAGTGCCACCGTAGATTGTGCCTTCGATCTGGGCGTCGTCGGCCACGCAAAGGCCCCCCGTGCCGGTGGGGGCGAAGAGCCCCTTGTGACCGGTGAAAGCGAGGAAGCTGATGTTGCACTGGACCATGTCGATTGGCAGAACGCCGGCGGTCTGAGCGGTGTCGACCGCGAACGCTACGCCGGCCTCCTTACAGACCGCACCGATGGCCCGCAAATCCTGCACCACGCCGATGACGTTCGAGGCGTGGTTGACGATGACGAGTTTGGTGTTCTTGCGAATCGCCCGGCGTATGTCGTTGGGATCGATGTACCCCTCGCCATCGGGTTTGACATAGGTGGCTTCGGCACCTTCCATAACCTTGTGATTGACTGGGCGGATGACCGCATTGTGCTCGAGCATAGTTGTCACAACATGGTCTCCGGGGTGGAGGGTGCCGTTGATGATCAAGTTGAGACTCATCGTGGCGTTCAGGGTGAAGACCAGGCGGTTGGGATCCTTGGTCTTGCCAGCTTTGACAAGGCTCTGGTTGAAGAAGGCGGAGATCTTCTTGCGCGTACCGTGAATCATCTGCTCTGCGCCAAGAGCCAGGTTGCATCCCGTGCGACCGGGGTTGACGCCATTGCGGGCGTAGAAATCGCGGACAGTGTCGTGTACGACATCTGGTTTTGGGAAGCTGGTCGAGGCGTTGTCGAGATAGATGATTTCTGGCATGAATGTCCTCACTTGCTTCGGGCCAAGGCAACCCAGCTTCAATCAACGCCGGGGCAAAGTCAACACGTAGCCGGGGCAAAGCAGATCCCGGTCAAAGTCAGGCTGCGCGGGGGGTGGACGAAGTAGCGCAGGCCCGTGGGCACGTAGTGGAACCCCAAGAGGCGGATGATGGCGATGGCCAGGTTGCGCAGGATCGCCATCATGTGGAGTCCCTGGTTCGTGCGCACCCGCGAGCGGTCTTCGTCGAAGGTGACGTCGCGTACCCAGTGGCTCTGATTCTCGATCGACCAGTGGCCCAGAACGGATTCGAGCACCCGACGGGGTGTGGCTTGCTCCGGACCCTGGCTGGTGATAGTCGCGACCTGCTCCTGGCGGGTCTTGCCAGTGCTGACGACCGTCGTGATGCGCTCGGTGGGAGACCACCTTAGCAACGCCGCCCAGCTGTCCAAAGAATGGGGACCACCTCTGACGACGATGGGTCCGCCCTCGGCCTCGTCGGCCTGCCGGGAAACCGGACAGCCCTCCTCGGTGCGGGCCGATACTGATTCTCGCCCCTGGTGCGGGCCGACACTGACACACCGGGTGCCTTACGAGACCGACCTAGCCTATCGGAGCAGAATGAGTGCCCGCCTGGAGACGCGGTTGCCGAGCGCGGCCCGTGCGTAGT
>JAGMDA010000809.1 GCA_023128935.1 Candidatus Eiseniibacteriota bacterium
CCAATGCAGTGGCAAGGGCGAAGCGGGCCGCGACGCGGGATCCCCCACGCAGCTGTGCCCCGGGGCACAGCTGCAGCTCCTTATCAGGTAGTGACATACAGATGTGACACTTGTCAGGCGGCCCTCTTACCGGATCACGGAGATCCTGCCTGTGGCCAGATGCCCGCCGATTTGCAGGCGCATGTAGTACTCGCCGGTTACCAGCGGGATACCGCCGAGGTCCCGTCCCTCCCAAGGCACTCTGTGCTCACCCGCGCCGAGCAGTTCGCCCGCTACCGGGCGCGCCACCAGGCGGCCCTGCAGGTCGTAGATACACAGGGATGTCCTGGTGCTGGTCGCCACGGCGGGAAGCACAAAGCGCAGGGCGGTCACCTCGCCGAACGGGTTGGGAGCATTCGGCAGGAGGACCGGGCGCCGCGACCCTACGTTTGCCTCTCCGCGCAGAATCTGCAGGCGGCCCAGTTCGGTGTGCATGCCGCCCACCTGCACGCCGATCACGCGATAGAAAAGCACATCGCTGGTCGCTAGCACATTGTCGACAAAGTCGTAAGTATTGCCCGCGCCGGCGGGGATCGGCTCTGTTGTGCGCCGCTCGTAGGGGCCTTCCCAATTCTGGCCACACTCCACGTGGAATCCGCTCAATGCGCCTGGATCAGCGACCTGCCATTGAAGCGCTACCTCCCGGCCGGCCCAGCCTCCATCGAGGGCCAGCAGCAGAACCGCGGCGGGACGGTCGCCGATAGTGAACCAGACTGGGTAGCCGATGCTGCAGAAGTCCCAGGGCGCATCATCGCCCGCCCCAGTTATGCCGTTGGGTTCGAGGGAGACCTTCCAGACTCCGTCGACATACTGCTCCTGGCATAGAACTGGATATTGGTAATAGATCTGCCCATCGTCGCCGGAGAAGGTGGGACGACCCAAGATGCTATAATTGTTGGTGACCAGACCAACCTCGCCGGTCTGCAGGTTGCACGCCTGCACAAGGACAGTATCTGCGACAATGTAATCGAAGGCGATCAGGTTGTCCTGATTCTGGGCCAGTGTTGGATTGCCAATGTGCTGGCCCTGCGGCAGGGTCTGGAAGACGCGGAAGCATGTACCATCGGCCCGGCGCAGCATATTGATATCCCAGTAATCGTAGGACGTCGTTCCACCGATTTGGGCGCTGTTGAGCGCGTCGTATAGAATGTAGTCTCCCTCTACAGTGAACTCCATCACATCGGCGTAGACCACATTGCTCGGTGTCCCGCCACCATCGTTCTGTGAGTAGAGTTCGTAGGATTTACTGCTGTCGGGTTCCACTAGGTCGAACACGTACATTAGCCCATTGTTCACAAACGTCGTTGCCGCCAGGTAGCGCGCATCAGCGCTCAGGGCAACGCTCCACCACTCCGGATCGGCGCTGAGCTGTTCTGCGTCGGTTCCATCTGACCTGGCCATGTAGATGTGCTTATCCTCACCGACCCAGACGAACCATGCTCCATCATCGGAGAAGCTGGGGCGCCCTCCGCCGCCCATTGGGTGATTGGGACCGATCGCAGCGGATGAGCTCGCATCCGGCAGCGCACGGTAAATGATGCCGGTGGCAATATCCATGATGGCCAGGAAGTTGTCGCCCTCGTTGTCCGGTAGATCGGGGGGGTCGGGAGTGCCCCCTGTTCCCTCGACGCCCACGTCGTCAAAGGCATCCGTGACCGCCTGGAGCACTGCCGGTTCGCCGGGATAGAGTTGCTCAGCGGCCTGGATTGCGCCCAGCCGCAGGTCCACGAACTGTGAATTGCGGTTCAGGCAGTTGCAGAGCGCCCAATACCAGACCTGCTCGGCTTTGTCGCGCCCCACGGCCTTGCTGACCTTTACAAAGGCCAGACTGGGGATCATATTGTTGATGTGCACGCCCCCGTGATCCTGGTCTGCGCTGAGGTTCCAGTACTGGTCCATGTGGCTAGGATAGGGGTCGCTCCCGCTGACCATTATCGAACTGGGGTCCTCCATATTGCGCATCGCATCGCCCGGCGTGCCGGGGGTATAGACATCCTCGGCCAGCAGCCAATCGCCCTGCTCGCCTTCGATGTGCCATTCGACGAGTGATCCGAATATATCCGCGTAGCTTTCGTCGATGGAGCCGGGCTGGAACTCGTAGACGAAGTTGGCTGTGTGTTCATCGATCGCGTGACCCAGCTCGTGGCAGACGACATCCATGGCGCCCGCCAGGTCGCTGAGCAGGTTGTTGTCGCCATTTCCGAAGACCGCAAACTCCCCGTTCCAGAAGGCGTTGTTCATGTTCTGCCCGAAGTTGACCACGGCCTTGATTGTACGGCCGGCGTTGTCAAAACTGTTGCGGCCGAAGTTTGCGAGGACATAGTCGTAGTAGTACCCGACAAAAGTGGCCAGGCTGACGGCGTTGGCATGCCCGGTCCAGTCGTTTTGATTCGATGAGATGACGTGCGTGAGTTGATTGCCTTCGGTGTTATTGGCATCCAGGATCCAGACGGCCCCCACCGGGTTGTTGGGCATATCACTACCCGCTAGATTGAACATCTGTTTTGTGGTGTTGATCATTGCGTATTCACTGCCGGCCTGCCAGAGCTCGAGCTGTTGGCTTTGGCCGACCAGGTCAAGCCCGGAACCCGTGACGGCCCCGTCGTAGCGGACCAAGCTCACCGCGTGGAGGAACTCACCGCTCAGGGCGTCCACAAAGGCCTCCTGGCGGTAAGTAATGCCGGCGCTCACAGTCACGCGCCAGGCCAGGCACAGCTCGCCATCATGCGGGTAGATGAGCAGATCCGTGCCATCCTCCCGGCCCTCCACTCCATCGCGCGCGTTCAATTCCGCGATGGCCACGGATGCGGCGAGCGGCGCGGCAATGGCAGGA
>JAGMDA010000081.1 GCA_023128935.1 Candidatus Eiseniibacteriota bacterium
CCGGGCCAAGGTCAGCAACTGCGGTCTCGAGACGGGGTTCGCCAAGCACCTGGAATCCGATCGCACAACTGAGGTACTCCGAGTCACAGGGGCGTCGGAGGGAGACCTGCTGGGTATCGTGGTGGATGAACCCCAGCGTGCCAACCGGTCGCTGGGGAGACTGCGTGCCCTCCTGGCTTCGCGACAAGCAGAGGCCCAACTCGCCGGCGGGGATGGAAGCCAGCCGGCTCTTGCGGATGCAGCAAAAGGCAAAGTGGGAGTGGTGCCGGGTGCGGCCCCTCGGGAGTTGCGTTTCCTGTGGGTGTGCCATTTCCCTCTCTTCGAGCGGCAGGAGGAGAGTGGCCGGATTCAGGCCGCCCACCACATGTTCACCATGCCGCTTGAGAAGGACGTGGCGATGCTCGAGGAGCAGCCCCTCGCCGTGCGCGCTCAGCTCTATGACCTCGTGCTAAACGGCGTGGAGCTTGGCAGTGGGAGCGTTCGGATCCACCGGCGCGAGATTCAGGAACGGGTACTAAAGCTGGTCGGTTTTGGCCCAGAGGAGGCTGAGCGGAGGTTCGGATTCCTGCTCAAGGCATTCCAGTATGGTGCGCCGCCCCATGCCGGCATTGGGTTGGGGCTCGACCGTCTGGTCATGCTCATGGCTGGAGTTTCCTCGATCCGTGAGACGATTGCCTTCCCAAAGACAACCAGCGCGCTTTCCCTCGTGGATGGGGCCCCGGCCGAAGCGGATCCGGCGGACTTGCGTGACCTTCACATCAAGGTCGCAAGGCGCGAGTCTAGTGCTTCGTCGGAGGGCAGTTAGCCGATTGGGCCGCGGGAGTGCACGGCCCTGGGTCGCATGGGTGCCCTGCTTCAGGCGGAGGGGGGAGTTCTCGGGCTGCGAGTCTTTGGGCCTTGACAGATGGACCCGCGCGCCCGAAGTATTAATGAGAATGGAGTCACGGTTGCAGGTGGTTGGTGACAGGCGTGGGCACGCGTGTACGGCCCGGCAGCCAAGTAGATACGCCCTATGTGTGCTGTGGAGAAAGCAATGAACACACCACTGAGGTGCCGTCGAATGCCTGCGGGGAAGCCCGCGCGTTCAACGCAAGACGATCGGGGTAGATCAGGATTCCGCTGGGGCTGGCGTCCCTTGAGCCTGCTGATTGCCCTGGCTCTAGCGGTGAGTTCCTGCGGCGGCGGGCGAAACTGCCTCGTCATCCCCGCTCAAGTTGACTTAGTCAGCCAGCGCAGGGAGGCCGAGATCAAAACCCTGGAAACGAAGGCCAATCGGCTCGATCGCATGAAGCGCAGTCTGGAAGCCTCGAAAAAGCGTTGTGAGGATCTGAAGGCCGAGAAGCTCCTACTCGAGGAGCTGGAGTTGGATTGAACGTGGGCCATGGGGTGAACGCTTGCCCGGTCGGTTCTGTGTGCGACGGGCGGGAACTGGCTGTGGGAATCGGGGGAGAGACAATGGACGCAGGATGGATGGTGAAAGGATCGTGGGTACGCAGGGCTGTCCCTGGATGGAGGGGAGCCTTTCTGGGGATCCTAGTGGCATGGATATCGGTGCTGTGTGCCGGCTGCGGCGCTCCCCCCCCTGTCGAGCTACCCTCTCCCGATTCGGGATGTTTCCTGACGCTGGAGGAGCAGCAGGCACTGAGTGAGGCGCAACTGAAGGAATACTGCCAGATGCTGGATGATCATCTGGTTTCGCTCCGGCGCGACATCAAACTGGCCAAGTTCATGACCGACAGCTTATCAACAGTCCTCGATTCAATTACCAATGCGCACGGCAGAGTCAATGCGGAGGCGCGGGAACTGGAGAAGGATCTTAGGAGGATAAAGGCCGCGCGCGAACGGGCAACCGTATACCGCACCCAGGCGGGGGATACCCTGATGAAGCTCTCCAGCCTCTTCTATGGAACGGCGGCCGATTGGCGGAAGATCTATGAAGCGAACCGGGACAAGATCAAGGACCCAGGGGTGCCGCTGTTGCGAGGCCTCGACTTGACGATTCCACGCTAGGAACTATGTCAGAGGAAAGTCAACGAATCCTGCCCCTTGAAGGCCTCTCCCTCGTTGAACTCTTCGGGGAAAAGGACCGCCACCTGAGAGCGCTGGAAAGGCGCTTCGGAGTGCGTCTCGTAGCCCGTGACGCGCAGTTGATCATCTCAGGGTCCCAGGTCCGTGTCGATGACTCCATGCGGGTGTTGGAGCATCTTGTCGACCGCGTTCGCAGAGGTGATGCAATCACACAGGAGGATCTCACGTACGCCTTTTCCGTTGTCGAGAACCAGGAGCGAGCGGGTTCCCCAGACCCTCCCGAACTGGAGGAAGCCGAGGTTCTGCTCCGGGGAGACAAACGGTTTGTCAAGGTACGGACCTTCGGTCAGGCCCGCTACCTTGAGGCCATGAAGGCCTGTGACATCACGTTCGTCATCGGACCTGCCGGCACGGGCAAGACTTATTTGGCCGTGGCCTGGGCTGTCCGGTGTCTCAAGCAGAAGCTGGTCGATCGCATCATCCTTGTCAGGCCGGCGGTTGAGGCCGGGGAGAGCTTGGGCTTCTTGCCAGGCGACCTTCGGGAGAAGGTGGACCCTTACCTGCGGCCCCTCTACGATGCCTTGCGGGACATGGTCAGCTACGAAAAACTCCAGCGCTTCCTTCAGCTGGGCGTCGTGGAAGTGGCCCCCCTGGCCTATATGCGCGGTCGCACGCTCTCACGGGCCTTTGTGATCCTAGATGAGGCCCAGAACACAACGCTGCTGCAGATGAAAATGTTTCTGACACGGCTGGGACCGGTGTCCCGAGCAGTGATCACAGGAGACGTGACACAGATCGACCTGGACGACCCCCACCGCTCAGGGCTTGTCAGGATCCGCAAGATCCTGGATGGAGTGGAGGGCATCGGATTCGTTTCGCTTTCCGCGGGTGATGTAGTTCGCCACCGGCTGGTGCGTAGTATCATAAACGCATTCGAGGCGGTTGAAACACGAGACAATGGGAGCCTGGAGTGATGAAGCCCCATGGTGAGGGTCATGATCCGGCGCCGGGGCGAAGTTCGAGCAAAACGGCCTCCCCGGCCTGGCGGGCTCATTTCCAATGGCTCGCGGATTGGCCGCGTGCCCATCGCACAGCCATGCGGTGGCTTCTATTGGCCGGTGTCTTTCTCTCCGGGCTTAGCCTTTTCCCACAGCAGCAAGGCTATCAGCGGACGGCTTTCAGATTGGGGACGGTACAATCAAAGGCGGTTATCGCCGAGTTCGACTTTGATATCAACAAGGATCCCGAGACACTCGCCAATGAGCAGAGAGTGGCCATGGCGGCTGTTCCGCCAGTGCTTGTCTACGAAGACTCGGTCAAGGCCGAGGCACTGGCCGCGCTCGATCAGTTGAGCCGAACCATTGTTGCTTTGGATCAGAACCAAACCCCCGAAGAGCTCTACAACGATCGCAACGTCCCGATTCCCCTGAACGCCTATGTGGCCCTACTGACACTGGATGCGGATGCGATCTTTGCCGGGGCGCGCGCCAAACTGAAGGACTACTTCGAACGCGGCATCATCTCAGAAGAAACCGAGGTATATCTCCACGGAAGCGATCGTGCCACGCTACTCAAGGACGGTGTGGAGTGGGTTGGACCGATCACCCGCTTTGCTGGGCCGCTGAGTATCAAGCAGGATCTCGCGGATGCGGGGAGACAGGGTTCGCAGGCCATGGCGGTTGCAGAGATCGTAGTGGCGTTCGCTGAGCCAAATGTCATTTACAATGCCCGGGCCACCCAGCAGCGGCGCTGGCTTGCGCGGGATGGGGTTGATCGAAGCATCGGCAGGGTGCTCAAGGGTGAAAAGATCATCGGCGCGCATGAACGGATCACACGTGACATGCTACGCAAGCTGGAATCGCACGAGTATTGGATGCAACAGAAGGCCGCCGATCTGATTTTGCGCGACCGGCTCCTTTCCTTTGCGGGACGTGCGCTTATGTTGCTCTTGTTGCTTGCGGGCTTTGCCCTCTATCTGGGAGCCTACCGGCGCGAGATATTGGATGATCTGAGCGACCTGCTGCTTGTTTCTACCACTTTTGCGGGGTTCCTCCTGCTGGCGGGGCTCATACTGACCGTCTTCAAGCTCTCAGGGTATCTTGTTCCCGTGGCCGGTTTCGCGGTCATGAGCGCGCTGCTCTACGACGAGCGCTTCTCGCTGGTCGCCACAGGTTTCCTCACCGCGACGATTGGGCTGGTTACCAACGAAGGCCTGATCTTCATTGTAATTGTGGGATTTGGGTCCGTGGCCGCTATCCTGAGCATCTATGAGTTGCGCGACCGCCGACAGCTCTACCGCCTGCTTCTCTATGTACCGCTGGTTCACCTGGCGACGCTGGCGGCCATGGGCATGGTAACGACCATGGCATTCGAGGAGGCTCTGGCCGCTGCTCTCTATCTGGTCGCAAATCCATTCCTCGCAGCGGGCTTCGCGCTCTTCGCAGTCCCGTTATCCGAGGCTGCCTTCGGCAAGTGCACGAACCTGACACTGCTTGAGCTGCTCGATCTGAACCGGCCGCTGCTCAGGCGATTGATGCTCGAGGCGCCTGGGACCTATCACCACTCGTTGATGGTTGGAACGCTCGCAGAGGCGGGGGCCTCGGCGATCGGCGCGAATCCGCTGATGGCTCGTGTGCAGGGCTACTACCATGACATCGGGAAGATCAGGAAGCCGGAGTACTTCAGCGAGAACCTGGTCGCGGGGCGGAAGAACCCGCACGACAAACTGGCTACGGCCATGAGTCGCCTGATCCTCGAATCCCACGTGCGTGACGGCTTGACATTGGCGAAGGAATTTGGACTGCCGAAGATGGTGCGCGATGCGATCGCGCAGCATCATGGCACGAGCGTGATGACCTTCTTCTATCACAAGGCGCGCCAGAAAGACCCGCAGGCGCCGGCGACCGAATACTGCTATCCCGGACCGAGACCGCGCTCACGCGAAGTGGCTGTAGTGCTGCTTGCCGATCAGATCGATGCCGCCTCGCGTAGTCTGGAGGACCCGACGTCGAGCCGCCTGCGCGGCTTGATCAAGCAGCTGTGCGAGAAGCGCGCCCTCGATGGGGAACTGGACGAGAGCCACCTTACATTAAAGGATCTGGCGGATCTGCGGAACGCCTTCCTTCCCATCCTCACGGCTCTTTTCCATGGGCGCCCCAGCTACCCGAAGGTGGAGCAAAATCGTGGCAAAGTCTCAGCGGGTCCACCTGCTGAACAGGCAGCGAAAACTGAAGCTTGAATCCGATGCATTGCGCTCCCTCGTCAAGTGGGTGCTCGAGGGTGAAGGTGCCGATCCCGACTGCCATGTGGAACTCGTGCTGTTGCGGGACGGACCGATGGCAGAGCTGAACGCCCAATACAGGGGCCGTAGCGGGGCGACCGATGTACTTGCCTTTCAAACGGATCCTGAAGGATGGCCGGCGGAGGAGGCCCCGCTATGGGGCACGGTCGTCGTTTCCGTCGACCGGGCCGTGCAGCAGGCCTCCGAGCGGGGCTTGAAGACCGGGGCGGAGATCCGGCGCCTGGTTGTCCACGGCCTGCTCCATCTGGCCGGGTACCGGGATGGGACTCCTGCTGAACGAGCGCGCATGCGCCGGCGTGAGAATCGCTACCTGCAGCCACGAACCAGAAGGAGGTGAGAGGGACCTTTCATGCCTGAGCCCGGCTCTCAAGTGCCAGTTGTCACTGCGTTTCTTGCCGCGGCACTTCTCGCCATGGCCGGTTTCTCGATCCTGTGGCAGCTCTTGCGTGCTGTCAGGCGCAAAGATCGATCTACTGGCTTTCCTGCCCCGCTATTCTGGGTTGGCATCTTCGCGTGGGTGACGCTCGGGTTTCTCCTTCGTAGTGGAGCATGCTGTGGCGGCATCCAAGGGGTTTGGCGTTGGCTGCTCCCCTCTATCGGATTGCTGGTTTTGGCAGTGGTTCAATGGTTTGGAGAGGGGTTGTCGCAGGTGCACGCAGAGGATTCGGGCGGGGCCGGTGCAGACGAGTCAGGGGATCAGAAGCGGGCAGATCTCGACGCAGATGACATGCGCTTGCTGCATCGCCTAGTGGTGCTACTCGGGCGGCGAGCGGCGGGGCTCATGGTGCCTATGTCCCAAGTGTCCTGTGCCAGTGAATCGGATGGGCTCAATCGGGTGCTCGAGCTACTGACGGCCCACGAGGGGGTTCGGATTCCCGTGCTCGATCGTTCCCGATCCCGGGTCCTGGGTGTTATTGACGGGCGGGAACTTGTGCCCCGTCTTTTTCCTGAATCTGCTGCGGAGCCCGACGCGAGTAACTCCTCGGTGGCAAGGGACCTTTGCAGGCCCATTCCGTCTGTGTCCGCCCGCGAACCGGCTCGGGAAGCCTTGGAAGCCCTGCGTCGTGGCAAAGCGGGCGTGGCCGCGGTCGTTGACCCCAGAGGGCAGGTGATCGGGTTCCTGGCCTGGCAACCGATCTTCCGAACCCTCCTGGGCTGTCGGTTCGAAGGCAGGACGCTATGAGCGGGCAGATGCTGCTACTGGCCTTGCTCGGTCTCTACCTGGCGGCGGGACTGGTCATTGCGGCGCGCAGGCGTGCCCTGATCCAGGCTACTCACCGGACTGCATCACGTGGGCATACTGATGCGGGGCTGCGGCAGAGGGCTGGCGAGAAATCCGGGCTGGAGGATGGGGGCAGCTTGACCTTTTGGGTCGCGCTCTTCGGGGCCTGGATGATGGGTGTCGTTCCCGCATGGGCTCTGCGCTCTGAGCTTACAGCCCTCATATTGGGGATCACCTGTATCGGGATCTTTTTGCTTCTCTTGCAGGTGGGCATTTGGCTCAGGGACCGCGCCGCCCCGCGGCGGTTGCTGTGGATCCTCGGTCCGGTGCAGGCGATCGAGCTTGCGTCTTCCTGGCATGTGGAGGGCAGAAGGCGTCGCTTGTCCCGGGGGGAGAAGCCATCGTCGGGCCGTGAGAAGGAAGTCCAGGAGGCGCTTGAGAGCGTCGTTGAGCTGGGTGAGACGACCGTTGGCGAGATCATGGTGCCGCGCAGCGAGATCGCCGCGCTGGAGGAAGGAGCGGACGTTCGAGCGTGGGCAGCCCTGGTGCAGGTGACGAAACATCTTCGCGTCCCCGTCTACCGTGAAGACCTGGATGAGATCCTCGGAAGCATGGGGACAGAGGACCTCTTCCGGAGGCCGGATCCAGCCGCGGCGGTTCGTGGTTTGCTTAGTGAGTTGCGCTTTGTCCCCGAGAGCATGCGCTGCGATGATCTCCTGCGCGATATGATTGCACAGGGTGAGAGGATCGCCATTGTGGTCGACGAGTTCGGGGGCACAGCCGGTTTAGTGAGCGATCAGGACCTCTTCGAGATCCTGCTGGGTGAGATCAGCGACCAGAACCCCTTCGAAGGACACATGGTTCGACTGGGCGAGCGGTTGTATCTGGCCGACGGTCACTATCGCATCGATGACTTCAACGAATGGTCCCCGGCTCCGCTGCCCGACGGCGATTACGAGACCCTGGCTGGGTACATCCTGGACCTGCTAGGCAGGATTCCCCCGGAAGGCGAGTGGGTCGAGGCACGTGGAGTGGCCCTGGAGGTTACGGCCGCCACCGCGCGCAGAATACTGAAGGTTCGCATCCGCTTTTCAACCACACTGCCCGATTCGGATTCCGGCGGGGAAGCCGGGAAAGCGAGGAGAGCGGGGAAGGCGGGGAAAGCGGGAAAGGCGGGGAAAGCAGGAAAAGCGATCGGTGGCGCTGGAGTGCACGCCTCCGGGGGAATAAAGGACAATGGCCATCGTAGAGGATGAGGCTCTGGTTCTCCGGTCGATGCGCTACCGGGACACCAGTCGGATTGCGATCTTGCTGACCAGGCACTTCGGGAAGGTGCACATTATCGCCAAGGGGGCGCGTGATCCCAAGAGTCCCTTCGGCGCTGCCCTGGACGTGCTCACGCTCACACATGTGGTTTTCTACCTAAAAAAGAACCGAACCCTGCACCTACTCAAGGCGGCCTCTGTAGAGCAGGTCTATCTGGCGACATTGTCTGCGCCGGGCGCTTATCACATCGCCAGCGCCGCGCTCGAGTTCCTTCAGAAAGTGCTGGCGGATGAGGATCCCTGCCCCGCGATTTTTGATGCCCTCAAGCGGTTTCTGGAAGGATGTGAGAGTGATCCCCGGAACCCGCGTGTAGAGGCACGACTCAAGGCCTTCCAGCTGCACACGGTTTCGCTACTGGGCTATGCGCCGATGCTCGAGCAGTGTGTGCACTGCGGCGGGAGCGTGGATGACTACGCGGGATTCGGAGTCATTGCGGGCGGGCTCGTATGCAGGAAATGCGCTACTCAAGATCCTGAGAGGTTGCGCCTGCTGCCGGTTTCGGCCGAAACCTTGCGCCGGCTGCGGGCAACGCTGGCGCAGCAAGGTTCCAGTCAACAACTGGAGGACCGCCCTGAGCGGGATGGAGAGGGCACTGTTGAGCTGGGAGCGAAAGGTCACGTTGAGCGTGGAGCGAAAGGTCACGTTGAGCGGGAGGAGCAAGGCGCTGCTGAGTTGGACCGCGAGATGACGGCGATTGTGGAATCCTTCCTCCGTTACCACGTGACCGGATATCAGGGGTTGCGTTCCCTGCGGAGTCTCTCTCAGTGGCAAAAGCTGCGTTCCCAGGGGCGGTAGATGGCTTGCCCTGCCCTTGCGTGAAGATAAAAATCGCTTTAGCGAATCAAGCCGCCTCGTGCTAGCTTCTTTGTGCCCCGGTCCATAAATAGGGTGACGCAGCGGCGGCCGAATGCCACCGTATTTATGGATCGGGGCACTTACTGCGATGTCCAGACCTGGCAGCGGAATCAAACGTGAGTGGATGGGAGAAAAGCAAATGACAACGACGAAAAGAACCGTGAGAGGGGGTAATCCCCAGCCTCAGTATTCTGTGAGCCCGGCTGGTGAGAAGTTCGAGATTCCGCGTGAGAAGACCTACGCCGCGGAATTCCGTCGCCTGCAGCGCAGGACCAAGAAGGCCCGGGAGGAAGGCAGAGAGATCGTTGTGGTCATGGGAGTTGGATTCGTGGGCGCGGTGATGGCCGCGATCGTGGCAGACACGGAGGATGTGAAAGGACGTTCCAGCAAATTCGTCATAGGATGCCAGCGTCCGAGCACGCGAAGTTATTGGAAGATCCCACTCCTTAACAGGGGCGAGTCGCCGGTGAAAGCCGAGGACCCGGAAGTAGATGCCCTAATCAGCCGTTGCGTGAAAGAGAAGAAATCTCTTATCGCCACATACAACAACGACTGCCTCAAGCTTGCCGACTGCGTGGTCGTTGACGTTCAGTGTGACTACACGAAGCAAGACCTTGGCAACATGAGGACTGGAGAGGCGGATATGGTCGCGCTAGAGGCGACCATGCGCACAATTGGTGAGAAGATCCCGCCGAAATGCCTGGCCCTAATCGAAACCACCGTGGCGCCCGGAACAACGGAATTCGTTGCCTGGCCCATACTAAAGAAGGCATTTGCCGCGCGCGGCATCAGATCCACTCCCCTGCTCGCACATAGTTTCGAGCGTGTCATGCCGGGAAGAGAGTATGTCGCGAGCATCCGGGACTTCTGGCGGGTCTGCGCGGGATGCGACGCGGCTGCCCGCAAACGGGTTGAGAAGTTCCTCAGGGAAGTTCTCAACACCAAGGACTACCCGCTCACGGTCATGGATCGGCCGATCGAGTCCGAGACCACGAAGATCGTCGAGAACTCCTACCGCGCCACAACCCTCGCATATCTCAACGAATGGAGCTTGTTTGCGGAGAGAAATGGCGTGGACCTGATCAAGGTCATAGAGGCAATCAAGATGCGCCCGACGCACAGCAATATGATTTTCCCCGGACCTGGCATCGGCGGCTACTGCCTGCCCAAGGACGGCGGTCTGGGGTATTGGGCCTATCGGCATATACTCGGTTTCGAGGATGGGGACAGCGTTTTCAAGATCACACCCACGGCAATAGATATCAACGACACTCGTTCACTGCACGTGGCGGAGCTTACGCGCGACGCGCTCCGCAATATGGGACGCTACATCGCTGGCGCCGACGTGCTCATCTGCGGAGCGAGCTACCGTCAAGACGTGGGTGACACACGCTACAGCGGCAGCGAAATGGTAGTCCGCAAGCTCACTGAAATGGGTGCCGAGATGCGGATCCACGATCCCTACGTCGACCACTGGTATGAGCTGGAGCAGCAAGACGTGTATCCTGCTCCTGGCCATTCATGGAGCCGGTTCTTCCGCAACCAGGAGGGGCTGAAGGATGCCAGGGTCTCACACGACCTGCGAGCTGCCTTGAAGGGTTGCGAAGCAGTGATATTCGCGGTGCCGCATGAACCCTATCTGAAGCTCAAGCCGGAACAGGTCGTCAAATGGGCGGGAGGATCACTTGCAGTGATCGACTGCTTCGGTATCCTCTCCGACGAGGCCATACGCCGGTACTTCGAGCTTGGGTGCGAGGTGAAGGCGCTAGGGCGGGGGCACATTCAGCGGATCAAAGAGGAGACGCGGGGGAGTCGATCGTAGGGCCGCATCTGCGATGCAATACAGAGGACCGTCCAGTCGACACAGGAGGCCTCCAAACGCCCAGCGTAACCTGTGCGCCACTCCATGTCTTGACATATGGGATGCTTCAAGGGAAAGTCGCGTTGTGTGTTGACAGTCAATCCAGGGGGGAGACAGGCAGATGAGATTCCGGAGCATCATGGGCGTAGTCGTAGGTTTTGTCTTCTTCACCGCCACGGTCCAGGCAACACTTGTTCCGCTGGAATTTGCCCGCGACACAGGGGGGTATCACGGCTTCTCTATGGATCAGTCTACGGAAAAGTACTACCATGTCTCTCACTATAACAACGCGTGTCAGCTGCAAACCTATGCCAACCGTACTGACTTTCTGAACAACACCACGCCATCCACTGTTGATCTGCAGCCTGAGGACGGGGGGATCTTTGGCACCTATCTGGAGGTGATGAACGGAAAGGTCTATGGTCACGACAACCCTGCGAGTGCTACAGCCTCGCGTTGGGACGCCAGTAGCGGGGAAAACGATCTGAGTACTGACGTGTTTCCAAATATGGGAGGAGGCAACTCACACGCATTCAACTGGGGCGGGTATTCCGCAGTGAATTTTTTCCAGGACGGGACCGGCCTATACCTTCTCGGTAAGAACCTCACTGGAGACCATTGGCAGCTGAACCAGCTCGACAATAAAATGAATATTCTGCAAACCAAGACGTTCGACGGTGGAACGCTGGGCTATGCCTTCATGATCAATGGAAAGCTCTTCACCTCACAGAATTGCTATATTAATGTCGTAGATAATGTGTTCGATTTCGCAACTGGCACGTATTCGCCTGTGGACTATACACTTACGATCCCGAACACGACCTACTACTGGACCAATACCTTCTACGATCCCATCGCCGACACCGCGTATTTCCAACACTCCAATGAAGGCAAACTATATCAAGTGACTTCCGCTTCCACCGTATTTAACGCACCCGGATCTGTGGTGCCTGAACCTGCCACGCTTGCCCTAATGGGGTTGGGTATCGCGGGGCTTGCCATCTTCCGTCGCCGCCGGACCGCGTCCTGATCCGGGGCGATGCAGCAAGAAGCCTTGTGTTTCGCTCAGCCGGTGGTGTAGCCAGCGATCTTCGGAGTGTCCCCAGGCGCAACTACTTGCAGCTTGTAGCTACTGCGTTTCTCCCGCGCCCGCGGGCGTGCCCGCCCCCGCCACGATCCTCTCGCTGCCATTGACGCAAAGCCCTGCAATTGCTCTTCTCAGGAAAAATACGGCTTCTTTAGATTCTGCTTGATTATCTGAGGATTACGGGTATTGATTCCAAAGGCTTCGTGACACGCAGGATGGGCGCCATCAGTTGGGCTTCAACTAGCACCCTTCAGATGGGCTGTATGTATTCACGGAGGCAAGGACTGATGCAGCAATGAATCCGCAAGGGGGGTATCAAATGCGATTCATTCTAACCAGCCTCATCGTGATCGCGGCTGCATTGTCGCTCATGGGTATCACCACAGCCCAGGCGGACCTCGTCTCGTACTTTGACTGAGACCTCTTCAATATCCAGGGCAACATCATCGAGAACTATGGGTTCGAGGGAGACCTTTCTGCGGGGGGGAACTACAATCATGAGAACGGTACCTGGGATATGACCACCCCGTGGACAATACACGGCGTCCAGTATTGGGCAGAGAATAACGTAGTCCTGACGCCCGCCTCTACTATTTATGCTCCTCAGAGCAACGTCTTCGTCAACGGGCTTTGGGAGTGGGGCTCAACAATATCCGGGAATGTCGACGTGCAGCCCCAGTACGACATGTTCGGGGTGGATCTCGGGACTGTCGGTGATAGTATCTATGTCGACATCGCAATCTATACCAACATGAACCAGCATGAGGGCTATTTGCTCAGTACCCCCGAACGCCCCCCAAACGTGTCGACGGGAATGGATTTCTATGGATGGACAGCCGAAGAGGGGGAGTGGATTACGCGCTTCGTTTTCATGCATGGAGGCGAAAACCCCTCCCGCCCGGCGCTTGATAATGTGACGCTTGGTCATTTGACCGCTCCTATTCCTGAACCTGCCACGCTTGCCCTCATGGGCATAGGGCTGATCGGTCTGGCCTTTTTCGGCAGGAGAAGGCTGTCGAAGTAATGACGATTATGCCGAATTCGGCATACTGGCCAGGTGAACAGAACAAGCTGGATTTCGGGAATACACTTTTCGCGGGTGGGGTCGGCAAGATCCCACCCGCTTTTCTTACCGCATGATTGCCGCGGTTGCGGATATGAGTTCCCGTGTGGTTGAAAACACTGCCCGAATGAGCGCACCGGGTTTGGTTACCTGCACGAGAACCGCTTCCACAGAAGAGGGGAAGATGGGGACCACCTCTGCTTGCACTCCGCCCGCACCGGGCGTACGCTGTTTTCACGACTAGGAGGTGATCTCATGCGCAAGGTTCTTGTGAGTCTTTTCTTGCTGGGAGCCACGGTCGCACTCGTCAAGGCTGATCCGCACAACCTGGCGGGTGGCGCGTTGATCACGCACAACTCCGGCTACGGGGGTCGCTATTGGCCGGACTGCGAGACCTACTTCCAGTACAATCCAATCTGGAGTTGCGAGGAACAGAACACCACGATTCAGACTTCCACCTATGAGGGTGTCACTTGGTTCGTGGTTGCCTCGTTCGATGAGGACAAGGAATGGTGTAGCGTCCAGTTCGGTTTCGACGACTTCGATCCGTCCATCATGGCATTTATGCATATGCAGCCATGCTTTCCGCCGGGTGGTGGTCTTGAGACGGTGTCTCCCGGTTGGCCCGGCCCGCTCGAGGGCACAACCATCATCTCGACGGGTATGCCTTGGGAGGGCAATTGGATACCCGTCTACGCCTTCATGGCGTACGCCTACGGCTACTATTATGGGGCTGGGACCG
>JAGMDA010000810.1 GCA_023128935.1 Candidatus Eiseniibacteriota bacterium
GCACTCCGGAGATCTTCAACACTGACCAAGGGAGCCAGTTCACCAGTGACGACTTCACCCGCGCTCTGAAGGACGCCAACGTTCAGATCTCGATGGATGGCAAGAGGCGGTGGATGGACAATGTCTTCATCGAGCGGCTGTGGCGCTCACTGAAGTACGAGTGCGTTTACCTGCGGGATCTTGGCTCAGGCATTCAAGCCCAGCGGGAGATCGCAACCTGGATCAGCTACTACAACGAAGAGCGTCCCCACTCGGCATTCGCCGACGACAAGACGCCGATGGAGATGTATAGTCAGAGAACGGCGGCATGATCAAGCATGGGGAGTCCACCTTAACCAAGCCGCCAGACTGTCCAAAGAATGGGGACCACCTCTAACATCACGGCTCTCAGATCCATGAAGCAGCCAACGTTCTTGAATCTTAATGGATGCGTGTCCTTTGATGATTACTCAACCCTCCATTGTCTGGAGCAGTTGCCCACATGTCCTCCGCCCAACCAACCAGGGAGTGGGCCTACTCCCGGATGGTGTGGAGAAAGACAGGTACCTGCACCCCCGCCCGCGAACTGCTCAGGCCCTGGTGGATGAATCGGACCTTCTTCTGGAGTGCCGGCTCGCTGTCATGCAGCATCCTGTTGAGGGTTCCCTCCATCTCCCCCCAGATCAGACGCCGATCTCTGCGGAGTGTGGCGAGTAGGTCTCGGAGATTCGACCGCGCCCAAGGCTCCGATACCTCTGCACCCTTTCTCGATTCCGTGCATCGAAAGGGAGATCCCTCATCCCCGAAGTAGCAGTATGGCGACACCTGCTGCACGTCGAGATCCTCAGGCGTAGCGAGGCACACCCTGGCCCTCTCCAGTGCCTGGGTCTCCCCGAATGTCTTGACGCAGTTGGTGACCAGACACAGAAGGACGTCCTCGACAGACAGCCCGGCTGCCGTGAAGTGCCAGCTGTCCACGAAACCCGTTGAGGGCGGATCGCCTGCTAGCGGATCATCACGTGACCCCAGAACCAGGACACGGTCGGAGATGAGATCTGCTGATTCTCCTGACTGGGCATTCACGTGAGCCATCACCGTGAATAGATAGAAGCTTCTCTCTCGTCGGGGAGCATGCGCGGGCAGCCACCGGCGAGAGCTCTGCCATCCTACGAGCCGGTCCGGCTTCCCCCGCCCGCCCGCGTGGTCGACAGCACTGTGACAGTGTAGCTGTACCGTGAAGGATTGAACCGTCTGGGCCTCCATCACATGGATTTCTCTGCCGCCCAGGAGATCCCCAGAGGTAGCCCACGACAGCAGATTCGCCCGCTCGACATCGAAGGAGAAAAGTACCGTTCCAAGATCGATGCGGTGTTCCGAAAAGACATACTCGTCTGGCCTCGTTCCGATACTGCTATGCACTGGACAGCGGTCCAGCGGCTGAAACCCGGCTAGTTGAAGACCTGGGTACGGTAAACCCTTCGGGACAACCGTGACACGAAATGACTCCTCCGCACACAGCTCGAAGGGATCCTCCGCTCGCACTACGATGGTCGCCGATCCTCCGCCCGATTCAGCGACGTATAGATCCAACTCCTGATTCGCGCTGATGCGTGCCCGCACGAGTTCTCCCGCGGTGTTCGAGACAATGTGATAGGAGAGGTGATCGTGCGGGGTGTCGTCATCACCGAACACGGAGTCGAGAATCGCGTAGGTCATCAGAGGTGGCGACCCGACGGCGACCCTTAGGTCCGCGATTGGAGCCCGGACATGAGGTGCAATCGGTTCGGGGATCACGTCCTCGTACACATGCACCGCTGCGATGAGGATCGCCTCTACCGCGGCGATCGCGATCGTTTCATCCGAATGGTTGTTGACTTGGAACGTCAGAACCGCCCCTGAGGCCCCCTCAGCCAGTGCGGCTGCAGGCTCCGCCCTGTTGGTCACCAGAATGGTGCGATCTGCATAAGAGCGGAGTACCATTGGAGTTGTGCTATCCCCGTGCGCTCGCAGCTGCTGCGAGATGCCTTCCGAACGAAGCATGACGCTCCCACTCGTGAGCTGCAGCTCCGATGCATTGGGAGGAACGACTTGGTCCGGCTGCCGAGTTCGGAGCTGCCAAGCGACGAGCGACCCTCCGAGAATGATCGCCGCGGCCAATGATGCTGCGATCCAGCGCGTGTTCCATCGAGCAGATCGGCGACCCAGCAATATCCCGCTCCCGGAATCAGCGGGGGCAGATTGTGAAGTTCCACCGCCAGCTTCCCCACACACGTTCTGAAGCGCAGATCCAACAGCCTCTACAAGGCGGTCAAGATGCATCTCGATGGGGGGATCGAGCGCGTCCAGCCACTGCTGGCTGGACAGATCGAGTTCCAGCTTGGCGGATAGGGGGGTGTCCTCGATCCGAAACGGAATAATCGTGCAGCCCTTGCTCGCAGCCCGCTCGATTTCCCTCTGCACTCGATTGGACGAGTTCGACGAGGACGAGAAAACGAGAACCATTGAGGGACAGACATTGATCGCTGCGATGATTGCTTCACGATAATCCTGTCCGGGCAGGATATTGCGTGGTGCGATCCAGCAGCCGATGCCCTGTGACTCAAGCGCTTGGCAGACTCGTTCGGCAATGGTGCGATCCTTGCTCGAGTGGCTTATGAATACAGACGGGGCAGCCATAGTCGGGAACCTCCCGGAAATCTCGCCATCGGTAGACATCGCCGCCAGTCTACACTCCCCGGGCATCAGGAATAAGGCGTAGGCTCGGATTCCGAGTCTTGCTCCTGCCCATCCTGTAGGTCCAATCGCCCTTCATTCCTTAGAGTTGATCGATCTCGTCAATTAAGGGAATCTACCTTATGCAGAGCTTCCCAAGGAAGCACTCAGCAGGATCCTATCCGAACTACGTGAGGAGCTAGCGTAGACTGGGGATATCAGAGCGCGGCGCATTCGGAGTATCCTATGCCAGCTACCCTAAACACCATCCGGGTCTTCATCTCCTCCACTTTCCGCGATATGGAGGCGGAGCGGGAGGAGCTGATCAAGCACATCTTCCCCCAACTCCGCAAGCTGTGCGAGGCGCGCGGGGTGGGGTTCGCCGATGTGGACCTCCGCTGGGGCGTCACCGAGGAGCAGACCGAGCGCGGCGAGCTCCTGCCGATCTGCCTGGCGGAGATCGACCGCTGCCGCCCGTTCTTCATCGGCCTCTTGGGCGAGCGCTACGGCTGGGTACCCCCGCCGGGTGCGATCCCGCAGGAACTCATCGCCGAGCAGCCGTGGCTGGCTGAGCACCGTGAGAAGAGTGTAACGGAGCTGGAGATCGCCCATGGCGTGCTCCGCAATCCAGAGATGGCCAGCCGGGCCTACTTCTACTTCCGTGACGAGGCATATCTCGATCAGATTCCTCCCGAGAAGCGGGCCGACTTCGTGGAAACAGACCCCGTGGCCCGGGACAAACTAGCCGCCCTGAAGACCGACATCCGCGAGAGCGGCGTAACCTGGAAGGAGTATCCGGACCCCAAGGCCCTGGGACAGGCGGTTCTGGGTGACCTGACCGCAGTGATCGACCGGGAGTTTCCACCGGAGCACGCTCCGGACGGCCTTGAGCGGGAGGCCCTGGAGCACGAGGCTTTCGCCCAGAGTCGCATGGGGTCTACATCGGCCGTCAGGAGTACTTCGACCGCCTGGATGAGCATGCCGGCAGCAGCGCGGACGGCCCGGGAGTGGTGCTGCTGGGCGAGTCAGGTTCGGGCAAGTCGGCGCTCTTGGCCAACTGGGCAACCCGGCATCGCGAGCAGCATCCTGACGATCTGGTGCTACTGCATTTCATTGGTGCCAACCCCTACAGCGCCGACTGGATGGTCATACTCCGGCGTGTGCTGGCGG
>JAGMDA010000811.1 GCA_023128935.1 Candidatus Eiseniibacteriota bacterium
TCGGCTTCGCGCCGGTCAGCTCGACCTCCGGCACGTCCTTCTCCGGAACGGGGAGTGCGATACGGACCTCCTGGCCCACAACACCGACGCGCAGAGCCTCTGTCGGGACAAGAGAATCGCCTTCCCGCACCATCAGATAGATCTCGTCCTCATCGACTCTCAGCACGCCCGTATACGCCTTGAACCCGACCGCGAACCCGGCCTTGCCCAGGGCCTGGACCATGGCCGCCGAAAGGTTCCCGGCGTCGATCCTGACCGCGAGCTGCGGGACCTGCGCCGGCGGTAGGTCCTCAAGGCATGTGACGATGACGTTACTCGCGAAAATCGTGCCCCGGACCTTGCCGACCTTCTCCGGGTGCGCCGCCACAGCCTCGAAGAGCCAGCCGATCTCCTTCCTGTCCGCGACCACGAAGATGGTCTGGTCGTCGAAGTCCGGCCGGCCGACCATCTCCTCGACCTCGGCCATGAACCCGCTCTGGTCCTCGGCCTGGACCGCGTGCTCGAGCACGCTCTCATCGAACTCGACCTCGCCGCCGGTCCCGGCCATAACCTCGATACCGATACCAACGTCCTCCTCGTCGCTACCGAGCCCGAACTTGAGCGCGGCCTCCCGGACCTTCTTCTCCGCCGCAGCGTCCGGCACCGCAATGACGTCGCCCGCAGCCGCCGAACTCAGAACCTCGGCAACGTCCTCCTCGAAGCCCTGCTGCCCCACTGTCTTGTTGATTACGTGTCGCACTGACAACTTACACTCTCCTCTCGAGTTACGCGCCTTTCAAGTTCTCTTTCAACCCTCCGTGCCACATTGAAGTTTTCGGCCGATTACTTTACACGTTGCCTACACGCCGGCGGTGCCGCTGCATACGGATCTCCCGCAGCTCGTCGGCCAGGTCCTCCAGGACCCACTTCAGAGCCTCGAGTTGGCGGAGCTTCTCGAGCTCTATATGCTCCGTCGACGGGTTTATAGTCGTTATGCCCCTAGGCCAGCACACGTACTCGCTCTTACGATCCTTACGCATCGGGACGGCCCCGGCATCTCCTGGATCTCTTCCTCAAGATCCTCTATCTCCTGCAGCAGCCATTCGATGTCGGCCGGCGCGTTCGCGATGAACTCGGCATCGGACTCGCCCGCCCAACACGTGCAGACGTCCAAGCCGTTGCTCCTCACCTTGTAATCGCTCCCGTCTCCGGCGACCTTCCACTTCCCAGGAGACGCGCTCCTTAGGCGCTCCTCTATCTGCCCGGCCATCAGCTCGGCATCGAACGTCGCAGCATCATCGCTCATTTCGGCCCCCTCTTCTTACGCCCCCGGTTCTCCGTCGCCTTGCGCAGCTCGTCGAGTAGGATCGGGACGTCGTTGAAGTATCGGAACGCCCATCTGTCCTGCCTGTCTATCCAGGCATCCCGTGCGTCATCTACCCGGTTCTTGATCGACTGGAGTGTCCTCTTGATGCCCTTCAGAACCGCCATGCTTATCTCCTAGAATCCGAGCCACTCTGTTTACGAACATGGACCATAACGCCATAGCAACCACGGTAGCAACCACCACCAGCAGGATACACGCGACAACGTCAGCCATCATCCCCG
>JAGMDA010000812.1 GCA_023128935.1 Candidatus Eiseniibacteriota bacterium
GACGAAGTGCGACAGGGAGTCATGGTTGTCGATTGCGACCTCCTCGGAGAGAACTTGCTGTATGCGCAGGATACTCTCCTGACGAGGGTCGAGCGAACAGAAGGGGTCATTTGTATACTGGGCCAGAGCAAGTGCGAGAGAAAGGTCATCCAGGTGAAGGGGTGGCCGATCCTCGCACCGCCCGACCAGAACGATGTCAGAGTTCTCCGAATCGGTGTAGTAGCCCTCGAGACGTCCGATCCCGGCGAGGTTCAACGCTTCCTCGCTTATCGGTTGACCGCTCTCAACAGCCTCACGAACATGCTCGATGAGTACACGAAGCGACAGGCACCGCCGCTCTCCGGGCAACTCAGTGAGCTCCACGTCCGGTGCTGCCAGAAAGCACCCTTGCATGCCGAAGTGCAAACAGGCAAACGCGGCCCACGTCAGCAGGACCAAGCCGAGTGCATTCAATCGTCTTTGGCGCGCAAACATCTGTCCTTTCCTTTCTCCTTGCCCATTCTGGCCAGCCTTTGGCTGCTGCTAATCCTTCTTCACGGGCCACGACAGACTCTGTGGTGAGGGTCGGGCTTCGATCGATCTCTCCCGGGTCGGAGTCAGCTCACCAGTCGCATCATCACGGATGGAGCCCTCATCGACCGACATCCGCATGGACACGCCGCTATAGGTTTCCGAGTTATGCCGCGTGAGGTAGCAGCCAAGGCCTTTGCCCGGCACGGCGACATATTCGTGCGGGATGGCCTCTGCCCGCCCCTCCCCGCTTCGCAGAGCACGCCACTCCCCGATGGGAACTCTCCACGCAAGGGTGTTGCTGTCTGGGCGGGACAGCAGTACGGCGTCACGAAGTCCAACCGCCTCGCCGTAGCGGAGCTTGCGAAGCACCTGCTTTAAGCGGACGCCCCCCTCCAGAGTCAGCTTCGCCCGGTCACTCTCCCGGGAGATGATGTCGAAGTTCTCTGGGGTACTCACTTCGGGGACATCATAATGGTGCAACCAGAAGGCGATCTCGTCGGCTTCAACAAGCTTCTCAATCCCTCGTGCAATAGCTACCTCGTCGAAAAGGGTGTCCAGCCGCAATAGCTCGGGGAACTTCAAGTCCGGGAACCGTTTTGTGAGTTCAGCGGCAAAGGCACCACCCTCCACGTCCACCAACTCAGCTCTCCCGGCACCGGACGATCCGTTCACGAGCCCCACCTCGGTGCGAACGGTAATCGGGAGCCGTCGTGCAGCGTATGTTCGCGCGCGGAGGTTGATGCTTGGCGCGGCAGACGATTCAGGAAGCACGAACCAGAACCGACTGGCGAGTCCATAGTCGAATTCATCCGGATGGTGCACGGCCGAGGCCACACACAGGTCGAAGTATGACGCGAGTCCGGACAATGAGATCCCGCCGAGCGCCATCTTCTTCAAAATTACGTCCGCCCGGAGCAGGTCCAGCCCAAAGCGTGTTTGCTCTATGCCGGCTTTCATCATCACCTTATGCTTGCCCGTCTGCGGTGAGTTCTTGGTGGGCTCAAGGCTCACCTCAGGCCAGCTCTTGTGCACGTAGCGCGCCCGAAGGGCAACCACTAGATCATCAAGCATTGCTGGGGAGTCCTTGGTGCCCCGCTCGCCGACAATGATCACATCCTGGCTTTCATTGTCGTGGACCATTCCGTGGAGCAGGGTGATGTCGGCAAGACGCCGGATCCCGACCGCATCATCGGCCCCTGTTCTGAGGTGTTGCTCAGCTACACGGAGCGAGAACGCAACATACTCCGGTTCCACTGATTGCGCTGCAAAACAAGCGGGCATGACCGCAATCGCAAGAACTGCAAGAGCGTGCCGGAATGTCATTTCTCACCTCCCTCTGGAGCTTCCTCAATCTCCATCAACTCGGCAAACGAGACGTAGTGGAGACCGAACTCAGTCCAGAATCCCCACGGGATACCATCGAAGACATTGCGCTGCGCGCGCGTGCGCACGCCGCCTGGTCGCAG
>JAGMDA010000813.1 GCA_023128935.1 Candidatus Eiseniibacteriota bacterium
AACCGCCCGGGGTTCCTCGAGTACATCCCTGCTGGGCTCACTCGACTAGAGTCAGTTCTGCAACAGGGGGGCGACTGTCCGGGATTGCTGGCTCTGACGCGCCGTCTCCTCAAGCAGAAAGGTCATTGGAGCTAACCCTGATGCGGAAAGAAAACCTTTGCAATAAAGGCGTGCGGTCCCTCAGGGGCCGGCCACCTCTCAGAAGTGTGCCGGGTTTCAAGCACGCGTGGCTTGCCCTGGCTGCGCTGTGCCTATCTTTGCCTCCGGGAACGGTTGCGCTGACCAGTGATCTGGCACACGGCGAGGGCCTTGTGTCATCTTCACGTCTTCTGACCCTGGACCAAGCTGTCGCGCGGGCTCTGGCCCACAACCATGGCTTGGCTGCGCAGAAGCACGCCGCGAAGGCGGCTGCTTGGGGCCAGCGACAAGCTCAGGGGCGGCTGCTCCCTTCGCTTTCTCTCGAATCCGGCTATACGCGCTTGGATGACGAGACTGTCGCTCGCGCCAATGCCTTCGGGACCGAGATGACCACGTACTTCCCGGACAGCACAGGTGCTCTGATACCTTATACGATAGAGATCCCACAGATGGTTTTCCGGGACGGCTACTACACGTCTCTTTCTGCGAGTCTGCTTCTGTTCAATCCTTCTGTGTGGAATGCTGCCTCATTGGCATCCGCATCGCGCAAGGCAGCCGATTCCCAACTAGAGTCTACACTACAAAGAACGGTCTATGAGACGCTGCGCAGCTTCGTGGAGTTGCTCAAAATAGACTCGCTCGTCCGGATTCAAGAGGAACACCTCTCTTTGGCGCGCGATAACCGCGAACAGGCTGAGCGTCTCTTTAAGGTCGGCCGCTACGCAGAGGCGGACGTGCTTCGGTGGCGTGTACAAGAGGTTACTCAGGGTCAGTATCTTGTACAACATCAGAGCGCAAGACGTGTTGCGGCACTCGCTCTAGAGAACCTCATGGGGGACACTCCCCTGGGAAGCGTTGCTCCCGATACTCTCCTGCCACGCGCACTAATTGGGGAGATCGAGTGGTTCTGCGGCGCAGATGCCTCCTCATGGGATGCGTTCATGTCCCAGCCGCTTGATACTGTTATAGCGCAGAATCCAGATCTACGAACCCTGCATACCGCAGTCCGCATGGCCGAGCTGGAGCACCGCCATAGACTGATTTCATTCTTTCCCAGTGTGACGGTGGGTGCATCCTACGGATGGCAGGAGAATAGTACCTTTGTGCTCGATGGTGAAAAAACCTGGGCGGTATCGGCCAACATAAAAGTGCCGCTCTTCACCGGCTTCACAAATATCTCGTCCAGACAAGTGTCGAAGTACAATCTGATGGAGGCGAAGGACGAGGCGCTGGAGACTAAGCGCAGTATCTTCCTCGCAGCGGAAATAGCTCGCACTGCTATGCGCAACTATGTCGAGAAGCTACGCCTGGGCGAAGCGCGGGTGGCGAGTGCAAGGCGGAATTATGAGATCCGTAAGAGCAGTTTCGACCTTGGCCGGCTCAGCAACCTAGAGTGGCTCGATGCATACATCTCGCTGCAAGCCGCCAAACAAAGCAGTGCTGCAGCTTACTACGACTTAATCCTGGCCGTTGCGGACTATTACCAGGCAACGGGAAAAATCATGGTGTTGGCGGGCAAATAGGATGGGCTCTCACATGCGACAAAGTGTAGACAAGGAGACGCAGATGTCGAATCTCAACCGCTGGCGGGACGTGATGCCCGCAAGCCTTATGCGTTTCAACCGAGCGCGGAAGCTTGTTTTCCTGCTCATCCCACTCTTGGCGGCAATCCTGGTGGGTTGTGGGGAGCCAGAGAAGGCAGAGGAGGAGCAAACTGCCGTGCCGGTGGAAGTCGCAGTTGTGAGATTGGACGA
>JAGMDA010000814.1 GCA_023128935.1 Candidatus Eiseniibacteriota bacterium
CGACTTCGCATATCGATATGCGCATCTAGGGCGCCACAAGCGACCAGCATCAGCGCGCGGGAAGCGCAGCCGTAGCTTCGAACTGCGCGCGCTTGAGAGAACACCACGCCCAACCGGCGCGTGGGAGCAAAGTGATTGAGCTCGCAAGAGAGGAAGGCGTTCCGGAGGGCTTTCACGCCAGATACCGAGACCGGTTTGTCTCCGCACCGGCATCCGAGGTCCCGGGCGGCGACCTGCGGTTGGTCCTCATCGAGGCCGCCGATCATGGCCCATCGCACTTGGTCCAGGGCAAGGGGACCTTCCGGGTCGAGGACCGCAATGCTTACCGCGGAGAGAGGTAGCCCGCGGGCGTGGTTGTCGGATCCGTCCACGGGGTCGACCACAAAGCGCCATTGGGGCGGACCGTCTCCGACATGCTGCACCTCAGACTCCTCGGAGAGTACGAGCCCGTTCGGGAAGGAACTTCGCAGCCCTTCGAGCACGGTCTTGTCCGCAGACAGGTCGAACAAATGTTGGCTGTGACCGCGGCGGTTGATTCCAATGTGGGATGCAGGGTCCGCAGGAAGAGATCGAAGCCGACGGCGAACTAGAGCATGGATCCGCACGAGCGCCGGCAGAACATCACCGGTGGCGGCCATGTCGCTGGCATCTGTCACCCTGGATTCACGCTCAGAGGTCCTGCTGCGCATCACTACCTGCCCATACTTTGACCATGGACGGCCGCTTGCGGACCGTCTCCGCGAATGGAACTTCCGCATCTGCTCGATCAGAACGTCGCGCAGGAGCGAGATCACCGACGAAATACCATACTTTGGCGTGTGAAGCCGGGCTTCGACAATCAGGCTGTACCCAGTGCTGGGGCATGAGAGCTGTGCAGCCTTCGAGTGCTCGAATCTGGCACTTTGCATTCCGCCGGTTGGCTGCTGACGTGCTGCTTATGCAAGTCGAGTGCTGCGTCTCGGCTGGTGGCATTGCTCCGGATTTCCGCAGCACTCCGCTGTGGGGTGTACCTGGTCGCGAGGGAGAAGAGAGGACTCACAGACCAATTGAATCTTAGCCGGTTATCCTTCTGCTTCGCAAGGTGTATTGTCCGTGAGGAGAGAGGCCAGACTCCTCCCTCGAACTGGCTACCGGAGAAGAGGTTATGGTGATGGAAGTGAGATGAGGCTCTTGAGGGTTCAACATCCAGCCAGATCCGATCCGGAGGTGTAGCGCCCAACTGTTCTGTCCACGTTTTTGCCGCGAAATTGTGTGACATGTCACTCCATTCCTGCATGAAACCATAACCCAATAGGACCTGCTCGACGGTCTAAGAAGTGAACCCGTCATCCCGCCAGGTGCAACGTCGTCATCCAGAGGCTGGGCCGCTCATGGCCGTTGGGTCCTCACCAGGCGCTAGGACGCCGATCGGCCCACAGGCAGCGATCGACCCTCCTCAAACGCAAGACGCATCTCGATCGTCGGAGCCAGACAAAGAGTTCGCAATAGGTCAACCAGGGGACGCCAAATCCACTCCTTTTGCTGGTGATGCTTGCGATTGATCCCTGCAGGTCATCGCCAGATAGATAATCCAAGGCAGAGGGTTGGTGAGAAGTCCGGTTCAGACAGAAACCCCGGAGGAGCAGGCAATCGCCGGCATCCTCCGGGGCTCGCAATGTGGTCAATAGGGAGCCTAGCTTACTTGAAAATAGACTTGATAGCGCCCCAGCTCATACTCTCGACCGGCGTCAGTGGCTCCTCGTGAATGTCGATATTGTCGAAGGCCAGGGAGTTCCCCGCCACGCCGCCGCCGGCAAAGAACCGGAAGCACTCCGGCAGGGCAGGAGTGCCAGCCGCTCCGCCGGCCAGATACCAGTCGGTCGGTTCGAAGGTCCATTCCTCCATGGTCTCCAGATCAATGATCCCAACCTCAACGATCATATTGGTGTCGAGATCTACCTTCGTCCATGCGCGGTACCAATGGTTGAGTTCAAGATTCTCCCAACCGGCCCCCGGGCTCGCACCCGGCTGGGCAAACATGGTGCCACCCGCGTCGTAGGCCATATAGAACGCGTTGAAGAGGGTCGGATTTTCGGGGTCAACCCACGACATGAGGTGAATCTTGTGCGTCACCGCGGCTGGCTCGTTGCGCAGTGAGAAGCTACCGATGTTGTTCGCCGACGGAGGGGATCCCAGGTAGACGGCAGCGAAGTCGTATCCTATGATCCAGATCGGGCCGGCAGCAAACGACATGTCCCTCTGTGCCCGCGCGTAGGCATTACCGGCCGGGCCGGTACCGCCGATGAACTGGTCTTCTCCCGTGGGGTTTGCCGGAAGCTCCAGCACATTGCCGTCATAGGTATAGGCGAGGAAGTCCACGCTCGTGGTGCCTGGCGGAATGTAGTAGCCGTCCTGTCCGGTGAGGATCTCACCGAAGGGCGACGCGATTAGATCCTCGAAGCCGCTAATGTAGTCCGCATTCGCAGCCGGTGCAGCAAACAGAACTGCGCACAGCGCTACCCCCAAGCAAAAAGCTCCGGTGCGGAGACTGTATCCCGACGATACCGTCCTCATAATGATGCCTCCTTTGCCTTGTAAGCCATATCTCCCTGTCGATCTCGCACCCGCTCCGATGCCCTTCAGCGCGTCCCCTCGTTCTTCACGGTCGGGAATCTGGCAGGTGCACCAATCTTCTCGTTTGGAGTGGCTGATTCATCCCTGGGGGCCATGGAGCTGGCAGCTGCCACAGCCCCAATCTTGGTGCCTGGTCTCTCACCCCAATGACTCACCATGGAATATCCCACATAGCGGGCCTTGCGTCAAGCGCAAGCATTGGGTGGATTGGGTGAGTCCCCACGGTGCTCAGGATGGCCTCTTTGCCATCTCTGAAAGCGGTGCCCCCGTCAGCCTACGGATTCCGGAGCAGCATCAGCTTCCCCGTCTGCATTCCCACGGAGGTGGCGAGCCGGTAATAGTAGATCCCACTAGCAGATCGGGCTCCGCGGGAATCCTCACCCTCCCAGGTGAAT
>JAGMDA010000815.1 GCA_023128935.1 Candidatus Eiseniibacteriota bacterium
TGGCAATGCTCCTGCGCCGTAGGGCCGATGTCGTGATCCTGACACGGGTGCGCGACTACTGGCTGGGTGGCCTGGCCGCACGTTGCGCTGGTGTACCGGCGCTGCTGCGCTTGGGCGTGGTCAGACGCCCGCGACCAAACTATGTCATGGACCGCCTCAGGTATGGTGCGCTGCCCAGTGCGCTCCTCGTCAACGCGGAGGCCATCCGCCGGACTCTGATGGAAACTCCGTGGATGGCTTCGCGGAAGATCCACGTGGTCTACAACGGTGTCGATGCCCCGGGACGCCTAACGAGTCACGACAAAGTGGAGACCCGCAAGCGGATCGGTGTTTCCCCAGAAGAGATGCTGATCGTCGGCGCGGGCCGCTTGGCGGTTGAGAAACGGTGGAACTGGTTTGTGGATGCGGTAGCCGACCTCGTTCGGTCAAACTATCCTGTGGCAGCGCGCCTGTTGGGGCAGGGCGGCGAACGCGATGCCATCCTCGCGCGAATCCATGACAAGCAGCTCGGTGACCATTTCCTACTTACTGGCAGTCGCCGGGATGCCCAGCTCTGGATCGCAAGTGCGGATATCGTGGTGCTGCCCTCATCCAATGAAGGCATCTCAAATGTCATGCTCGAGGCCATGGGTCGCGAGGTGCCGGTGGTGGCAACCTGTTCTGGAGGGGCCGGCGAGCTATTCAGCGACGGGCGCGATGTGCTCATGGCTGCTACGAACGATTTCGGCGAATTCGCCCGCCGCCTCGAGCGAGCGGTCAAGGATGAAGGCCTCAGACGCAGCATCGGACGCGGAGGATACGACATCGTGCGCGAGCGTCTCACATGGGAAGCCATGACCACATCCCTCGAAAGGCTGCTGGATTCCATGGCCTGGAGCACCCCGTGAAGATCACGTTCCTCAATCTTGCAGCCGCCGACGATTGGGGCGGCGGCGAGCAATGGACACTCCGTGCAGCGCGCGGACTTCTGCAGCGTGGCCACAGTGTGAATGTCATTGGAAGACAGGGCCGCGGCATGGCCGAGCGGGCGCGGGCAAGTGGCCTGGATGCCGACTCGGTGCCCGTGGGTTGCGATTATGCCCCCCACACCGTCCTGGCGATCTATCGATTGCTGCGCCGCCACCGGCCAGACGTGCTCGTAGTCCACCACAACAAAGACGTGCGCACTGGAGGCGTGGCAGCCAACTTGGCAGGCATCCCTGTTCTGCACCGCAACGGCTTTCCCATCCTCCGCAACAACCCGCGCCACCGGCTGACCTACCGGCTGACAAACCGCATCCTGACCAATTCGCATCGCATCCGCGAGCGCTACCTGACTTACGGGTGGATCGATCCGGATCGGATTGACGTGGTACCTAATGGCATTCAGCTCAGTCCTCGAACCGATGTAGAGGATCGGAGCCAGATCCGGGCTGCGTGGGGAATCGGACCCGATAACCTCTTGGCCGTCTATGCGGGACGCCTTACCGGCATCAAGAGGGTAGCTGACTTGCTGGAAGCATTCGCAGCCCTCGGCCGCCAGAGCCGCTGGCGCCTAGTCGTCATGGGAAGGGGCAGCGAAGAAACCCAATTGCGCCGGCGTGCCAACGGAGATGACCTCCGCTCGCGGATCCGCATCCTGGGTTTTCGAAGCGATGCCGCTCTCCAATTCCACGCGGCGGATCTGCTGGTCCTGCCCTCCTCAGAGGAGGGCATGCCGAACGCGCTCATGGAAGCCATGGCCATTGAGGTCCCCGTTGCCGCCACACCCGTCGGCGACGTGCCATTCCTTCTGGACCAGGGAAAAGCTGGCTGGCTG
>JAGMDA010000816.1 GCA_023128935.1 Candidatus Eiseniibacteriota bacterium
TGATCGGCCTGATTGTCAACACCCCAGCCCCGTATCAGTTCAGGAGCCAGGTAGGGTTTTGTACCTCCTTTTCCCTCTTCAACATCCCACGGATCGGCAATGCGACTGAGGGCAAACCCGAAATCAAGCAAACGCACGGACAGGCCGTCGCCATGGTTGAGCAGGAATATATTAGCGGGCTTCAGATCGGTGTGGATGAAACCCACCCGGTGCAGATGTCCCAGACATTGGCAAATCGATCGGACAAGCTCCGGTAGTTGATGCGGAGGGATCTCCTTGGCCGCCTCCAGCAGAGTTCCACCCTGAAGCTCCTCCAACACCAGGACCAGACGTTGCTCACAGGTCCATACTGCATCTAGCACAGCTGGCCCCACACCAGGTGGTATGGCCATGAGCGCCCGCAGCTCCTGCCGCGCAGCAGGAAGGCTGCCGGTCTTGAGTACGACCCTCCGCCCCGTCAAGCGATCCCGGGCCATGCAGGTGACCCTGTCATAGTGCTGGGTGAGGTTGAGAAGACTCTCATAGCGGGAATCGACTTGCCTAAGCATCAGGACCTCTCCCTGTGCCAGGGGACTGGGGATCCGGCGTGGTTGCTCACGAAGCGATAAAGAAGCCACTTCATTTGACCTCCGCTCAATTCACAGCTGCACTAGCATGGTACAAGAGTGTTCGCCCCAAAACGAGCGCTTTCGTTCGTCCAGTTGGGCTGACATGGGTTCCGGGACGCGGTGCCTGCCGGCTCTCTGGCCGCGCTCAAGGGACGCATCCTTGGGCGGCGGGGCCTGCTCCTGTCACTTTCCCTTTGCTACCACACTCGCGGGATGGAGGGGCCCACTCCTGTCACTTTTTCTTTGCCGCCACACTCGCAGGATTAAATCGGGCCGTGAAGAAGAAGGTGCAACCTTGGCCCGGTTGACTCTCTAGCCAGATCTTGCCGCCCATGATCTTTGTCAAGCTGGCAGCGATGGTCAGGCCCAGACCCATTCCACCATACTGCCGCGTCATCGATCCATCCGCCTGCGTGAACGCCTTGAAGATGATCTCCTGCTTCTCTGCGGGTATGCCGACCCCCGTATCGCGCACCATGAAACGGAGAGTCATGCCATCGCCCGGGGCAGGGCCTGCCGGCTCCACCCTAACTTCCACCCTCCCGTGAGGCGTGAACTTGATGGCGTTGCCCACTAAATGCGTGAGTAGCTGCTGCAGGAGACCTGCGTCACCCACAACCATCTCAGGAACCTCGGGAACAACGTGATGGCTCAGATCAAGCCCCTTCTCACGCGCTTGCACTGCCATCGCCTGAATCACGGCAGATACCTGATTGCGGATGCTGAAAGGCGCGGGGTCCAGGAGCAGCTCGCCCCTCTCGATCTTCGAGAAGTCCAGGAGGCTGCATATGATCGTGAGCAGTTCCTTTCCCGAGGATTGGGCTATTTCCAGGCATTCCCGCTGCTCTCCCCGAAGATCCGACCGTAGAACCAGATCTATCATGCCCAGGATCCCGTTCAGGGGTGTGCGGATCTCGTGACTGATGTTCAGCAGGAACTCCTCCTGGGTCCGGCGGGCGGCCTGGGCTTCTTTCCTGGCCCGACCCAACTCTTGATTGGACATCTCGAGGACTTGCATAGCCAAGTCGAGCGCGGCCGTGAGCTCATGAATCCCCGTTTTCAGCTGAATCTCTTTCCCCGCCGTGCCAGTCGGATCACTTCCGGCATCAGCAGCCTCCGTAAGCCTTTCCACGAGGATCTGATTGGCCTGCGTCAGCTCGGCCAACTTGCCTTCCAGCTTGCGGACGCGAGCGGAGACCTGATTTGGCTCGTCTGGCGCGGAGACCTGATTCGATTCGTCTGCCTTGGAGACCACCTTCCTCCCCTCACCCGGCGCGTTCCCTATTTGAGTGCTCGATACGCGCGAACTAGTCGGGGGCACTCAATTTGCACTAGGCAGCAACATCCTAGGGCATGAA
>JAGMDA010000817.1 GCA_023128935.1 Candidatus Eiseniibacteriota bacterium
ACGGACTCGCCATCGATGTTGGAACCACCACGCTTGTCTTCGAGATCGTGGACCTGGAGTCGGGCGCCACCCTGGCAGCCTTGGCGCAGCGCAACCCGCAGACCGCCTACGGCGACGACGTGATCTCGCGGATCGGCTACACTCGGGACCATGAGGGAGGCCTCGCCGAGTTGCAGACCGCGGTCGTCAACGCGATCAATGATGCCCTCGCCCAATGGGAGCAGCACAACCAACACCTGACCGACCGTGTCTACGAGGTCACCGTGGTAGGCAATCCCACCATGCGGGATATCTTCTTTGGGGTAGACGTGTCTTCTCTTGGAGTGATTCCATTTCAGCCCCAGTCAACGGAGGCGATTGAAAGAAGCGGTTCGGACCTAGGCTTCCGTCTCAACGAAGCGGCACGGGCATACGGTGGCCCGCTTATCGGGGGTCATGCCGGCGCCGACGCAGTGGCGGATGTCCTGGCCAGCGGCATGCACACCCGGAAGCAACCCTCCATGGTCGTGGATATCGGCACGAACGGCGAAGTAATCGTCGGCAGCCGTGAGAAGATGCTCGCCGCTTCCTGCGCTGCCGGTGGAGCATACGAGGGAGCCGCCGTAAGCTGCGGCGTCGGTGCCCTCCAGGGCGCCATCAGCAAGGTTGCGCTGAGGGACGGGCACCTCAGCTACGAGACAATCGGAGGCAAGCCGCCCATCGGGCTGTGTGGATCTGGCCTGATTGATCTGCTTGCGGAGCTCTTGCGCACGGAATTGATGACCCACGCTGGCAAGCTGGCGACCGCGAACAAGCAATTCCCGGTGGATGAAGGCGCGGGGCTTATACTCACCCAGGAAGACGTGAACAACCTAATGGTCGCCCGGGCGGGCATGTCCCTCGACCAGAAGGCCCTTATCGAACGCTGGGGGATCACCACGGCCGACCTCGAGCACGTCTATCTTGCTGGCGCGTTCGGCAATTACGTTAGCACAGAGAGCGCGGCTCGCATCGGCTTGCTTCCCGACATCCCCGACCGCCTCGTCAAGCTTGGGAATGCTGCGCTCGAGGGATCGAGGCTCATGTTGCTCTCCCAGGCTAAGAGGCGGGATGCCGAAGAGGTCGCCCGCAGGATCGAATACATTCGTCCCAACGAGGACAGCGACTTCTTCGACGCCCTGGTAGACCGGATGTGCTTCGAGGCCTGGCGTTGAAGCCCGGCACGATACCCGAGGAGCGATGTAGTGTTCAAGGATACTGGGACTTCAGCAAGGACACGTTTCGCGGTCTGAAGCTGGAGAGGAAGGCCCGGGTGTGAGAAGGGACGGAGCTCCCACACAGACTAGGCGAGCCTTCCGCAAGCTAGCGAGAGCCTATCAGCCAGATCTTAACAAGGAGGCACTATGGAGCTATTGATCGCCTTTGGCACGGATGACGAGCAACATCTGAAAGCTGACGACCATGTGGGCATGTCGCGCTACTTCATGGTCTACAAGATCAGCGCCAGTGGGCACGAGTTCGTGGAGCGGCGGGAGAACTCGAAGTACAAGGGTGAAGAGCGCGCCGCGCATGGGGACGCGAAGAAGGCTGAGGCCACGACCTCTGCGCTGGAGCGGGTTGACGTATTGGTGGGCCGCAGGTTTGGCCCCAATCTGCCCCGACTCCTTGCGAAGTTCCTCTGCGTGGTGGTGCGGACAGAGATCATTGCCGACGCCGTCCGCATAGTGCAGGCCAACCTGAACGCGGTGGTGGCAGAGTATAGCAAGGGAGAAGCAAGAAAGCACTTAGTGCTGCATCCCTGATCACAGCGGAGCCGAGTGCTCGGTCGTGTGGGCCGGCAGGGGCATGGAAGACAAGAGGGAGCCATGAGCAGTGCG
>JAGMDA010000818.1 GCA_023128935.1 Candidatus Eiseniibacteriota bacterium
CGACTGCACGCCTACGACCGGCCCCAGGCCCGCATCCTCAATCCCCGTCGATGAGGTTGCCCAAGCTGCCTAGGATGGATCCCTCGCCCTTGCGGCGCCCGCCCGCTTTGGGCGCGTGGGCGATGATACGGTTCGCCAGACGCGAGAACGGCAAGCTCTGCAGCCACACCTTGCCACGGCCCCTGAGCGTAGCCAGGAATAAACCCTCGCCGCCAAAGAACATCGACTTCAGATTGCCGGCGCGCTGTATGTCATAGGAAATCCCGGGCGCGAAACCGACCAGGCAGCCCGTGTCCACGCGCAGCATCTCTCCGCTGAGTTCGCGCTCGATAACTGTGCCACCCGCATGGAGAAAGGCCATGCCATCACCCCGCAGACGCTGCAGGATGAACCCCTCGCCGCCAAATAGTCCAGCTCCCAGTCTCTTGTTGAAGGCAATGCTGACCTCAGTACCCAGGGCAGCGCACAGGAAAGCATCCTTTTGGCAAATCACTTCGCCGCCGATGGCAGACATATCGATCGGGACAATCTTGCCCGGATAGGGGGCCGCGAAAGTCACGCGCCCCTTGCCATGGCCGTGGTGGGTGAAATGGGTCAGGAAGATCGACTCCCCGGTCATGGCCCGCTTCCCCGCGTCCATGAGCTTCCCGAAAAGCCCCTTGTCCGGTTGCGATCCATCTCCCATTTTGGTGACGAACTCGATGCCCTCCTCCATGTAGTTCATGGCGCCGGCTTCCGCGACGATAGTCTCTCCTCGATCGAGCTCGACCTCGACCATCTGCATATCATCGCCGTGGATCTGGTATTCAACCGCGTGGCATTTCATGATTCCTCCGTGGCGTTTTCGTGTTCGGCTATCAGAGACCCTTGGGGTCCCGGACCAGCGGCAGTATTTCGCGCTCTCGGGGTGAGAACCCGAGTTCAGCTTTCACCCCCGCTCCTTCTATGAACCTGTTCTGCCCGCATTCCCTCTGCCGGGCGCTTTGTTACACATTGTTGGCAGCCGATCATTTCTGCCGGCATTTTGTAGTATGAGGTTTTTTCTTGCAAGGGTGAGTACAGAGGTGGAATCGGGAAATTGCGCAGCTCGTTGGTGCAGGCGGGCCCACCACGGCGTCATGTACGATCCCAGCCCCCCATACATTAGCGTCCCACTCACTCTACAGCCTACTCCCGGAGATCTACGCGCAGCGCCGCCTATTTCACGTCGAGTCCACCGAAGATAATCGTGCCGCGGATTACCAGCCGTTTGCGCGCGCTGTCCGGTGGCTTCTCCGGCGGGCGGCGGTTGTCATCGCAGCCACCAAAGATCGTGACCGGTTCGAGGGCCACCTCCCAGTCGTGGGGCACGATGATATCGATCCCCCCAAACATGACCAAGACTTCAATAACCGCTTCCTGGCCTTCGATCTGTGCGTCGCGCAGGTCGAGATCGATGCCGCCAAAGCAAGCCGTGATCTCCCCGCCCCTGAAGTTGTGAGCGGTCACCCGTCGTTCGCCCCCGCCGAAGACCGCCCACTCGCGCACCCGAACGTCGGTCGAACTCGACGCTCCCCGTCGCCCCACCGTTCCGCGCCACACGATCCGCAACCCCAAGGCCACCAAGGCAATTGGCCACAAGAGGCCCCAGGGGATGTTGATGCTGGTCAACTCATGGAGCAGGAACACAATCCCGAAGACGAGAACTACTATGCCGCAGACTCGCTGGCTGGAGAAGGAACTGCCCAGCATTTGGATCAGCCCGTATCCGATTAGCAGCACGGGCCAGTAGTGCCAGAACCCGGCGGGCTCGATGATGCCCAGCTGGCCTAGAATGAGCAGTAACCCCACTAGAATGAGGGCGCCGCCCAGCAGGAGCCGCCCGGAGAAAACAGGTGAACGCCTCGGATCCATCAAACACCCCCTTGGCGTGGTCTCGGCCGTATCTTGCGGCAGGCAGCCGCGTGAGAACCCAACTCTATGCTGAGTTACTATAACTGTTCCTGAGCCGCACCATACCGGTGCGGCTCAGGCAAAAAAGGGAAATCTGCCCTTCTAGGAGGCTTTGCTGAAATCAGGTGAGACGTTACGTGAGACGTTGCTTCCATAGATGATCCCGTCCTCAGCATGAAGGCCGCCAGTCATACGGCCGTCGCTGAATAGAACCTGACTCGTTGGCCAGGCTGATCACACCGAAAACACCAGGCTACGTATGGGATGTAACAGCTGTTGCCACAACCGGTTACAGAGTCTAATATTCTGTTCTGGACAATGATAATACAAATTTGTATTTTCGATTGTCATGATAGAATGAAATCTAATGTTGACCCTTGCATCGCAGGAAACCTGCTTTCTCTGGGGACCCCGCCAGACCGGCAAGACCACTTTTCTCAAGACAGTCTTCCCGAATGCCAAGCGTTACGATCTGCTACTT
>JAGMDA010000819.1 GCA_023128935.1 Candidatus Eiseniibacteriota bacterium
TGCGGCACAGTGGGAGATCCATCGAGCTTCCGTTGCACTAGCCTACCGATCCGATCCACCCGTCCGGTGCGCTGCTCCATCGCAGACGGAGTCCACGAGATCCCGTAGTGGATGACACGCTGGCAGAAGGTATGCAGATCTTCCCCCTCCTGCAGCACGTCGGTCGTGATCAGCACCACCGGGAATCCCGGCATGCGGAACTGCCGCACGAGTCTCTTGTTGACTCCGCCCGACATATGTCCGATCGGAACCTGCCGTTGCAGCGTGGCCCCGTAGAGTGCGGCTAGATCATGAAGCGCCGCATTCGGGACGTCGGGGAAGTTCACTGCCAGGATGAGATCGAAATTCTTGGCTGCTGCCGAGAGTTCGCGATACGCATCAAATCCGGGCTCGCGCGATTGCCGATCCAGCAGCTCCACGAACCTCCGGGCCAGGTCTGCATCCGACCGATCCATATCCGTTTGGGTGCTCAGGGCAAAGGAGTCGAGCGGGCTCATCGCCAGACAGTAAAGATCGACGTACGCTAGTCCCAGGCGAGCCATGCCGCTGAGCAGCTCCCGGCGCTGTTCGCGGCGTCGGAATCGCGTGCGGAAGTCGGGAGACTTCTCATCAGGCCACAGCGCCTCCCGGAGCGGCTCTCGCTTCACTAGCTCCGTGATGAAGGTCGTGATGCCCATGCCATCCTCCGGGGGCGGGAACCCGGCCGGCGGTTCTTGCTCTTGTCCGTGTATTGCCAGCCCCGGATGCCGCTCCTGGAGCACGATCTGCGCTCGCTCGCCCAGCTCTCCCTTGCAGCCGGACAAGGTTTCGAGAGCCGCTGCTTGGTAACACTCGAACACGTAGAGTCGCGGGTAGCCTGTGGCCTGTTGCGTGCGCTTCTGGAAGTGCCAGTAGGCGCGGCGGCGGAGCACCGGCAGCAAGTCCTCTGGAGTCCGCCCCACTGCTTCGCACAAGGCTGAGATGGATCGCTCCGGCCTGCCCAGCAGCCATGCGACGTGGTCGTCTTCGAAGAGGGTGGCGTACACAGCCGCCGTGCTCGAGAGGCGGTTCTTCTGGAACGCGGCACCGGAGAGATACCCTTCCGGGCCCTTGCCGCGAAAGAACCACGCGAAGAACGTCTCGGCACTTCCCTCGTCATCGTCGTCGACCCTGCGCCGCTCTTGGAGCAGCTCTTTGGGGTCACGTTCGCGGTGATCCGTTTCCAGTGGCTCGAATCGCTCGTCGGGCCTGCTCTTGCGCTCCCGTTCGTAGAGGTCGAAAAGTTGTGCGAGATCTCCGCCTAAACGGGGAAGCGTTTCCTCCATGCGCTGCCTGATCCACCGATCGAATATCGCATCCAGCTTCGCTGCCAGCTCGCGCACGGTTGCCACGCGGCGGACGAAGACGAGCGTCTTCTCGCCGGAATCGATCGTTCCGCCGAGTGCCCGCGCGGTCGAGTCGAGCTTCGGATGTGGTAGCGTCGCGCCGAATCGATCGCGGTAGGAGTCAACGACCTGTGCAATGGCGGTCGTGTCGATTCCCTGGCGTTCAGCAAATGTCGCTTGCTGCTTGCCGTCGAACTTCGGCTCGTCTCCTCCCTCCTCTCCTTCTTCGCGTTCTGCTTCTTCCTGCTCGGCCTTGCGCCTCGCCCGGTTCTTGCGGGTGGTCTCGACGCTTTCCAGGAAGCTCTCGAAGGAAGAAAGCATCCCGATCTGGAAGCTGTTGTTGAACCTCTCGTTCTGCAGGATCTCTGCGACCTTCTTCTGGATCAGCGCGACGACCAGCCGCTGCTTGGGATCGGCGAGCATCATCGGCTCGTCGTGGCGCTCGAAGCCGCCCATGCGCCACTCGCGGCGATACATGTTCTTGGTCCACTGCTTGCCGGCGATCCGCAGTCCCGACACGCGGCGCACCATGAGCCGATCCATTATGAGTCGCTTCTCGCTTTCGCTGAGTTCGGGGTCGTTGAGGTCGCTAACGCGCAGGTGGGTGTTGTCTTGAGCATCGCGCAGCTTGGCGCGGCCGAAGCCGAGGATCTCGAACTGACGCTGTACGGCCCCGTACTCCTCCTCGAAGG
>JAGMDA010000082.1 GCA_023128935.1 Candidatus Eiseniibacteriota bacterium
CGGTGACCAATCCGGCGGCGGTGAAAAACTTCACCCTGCGGCCTTCATGGCAGGCACCCAGACCCAGAGCGATGGCCAGGTGAGTTTTACCGGTGCCTGAGTTGCCTACCGCCAGCACATTCTCCCGCTTCTGGATATACTCGCATCGCATCAGTTCCATGACCAGTCGTTTGTTCAGCGATGGGATGGCTTTGAAGTCAAAGCTGTCAAGGGTCTTGATCACCGGAAAGCCGGCTTCCCGAACTCTCCGTTCGGCGCCTTTCTTCTCGCGTTCAATCAGTTCCAACTCAGACAACTCCAACAGGAACCGGGCCGAGTCATTCTTCTCTTTGGCACATTGAGCAGCCACCTTCGGATATTCACGGAGAAAGACCGGCAGTTTGAGAGCCTTGAGGTGATGAGATAGAAGTACCGATGCGTCGCCTGAACTCACAGGTCACCTCCTGTCAGAAGGTTCCGGTAACAGGAGGCATCAGCATCGGCAATGTGAACCTTCGGTAGTCCCGCCAGTCTCTCAGGTGAGAGCGGTATTGCTTCAAATGACGGTTCCCGAGATGAAAGCAGCAGCATGTTGATTGATTCGATACTCACACAATTGTAATCCAACGCTTTTTCAATGGCCCGTTTTACCTCGGCTACCCGGAAGTCTCGCAGCAGCTGCAGAATCATGACGTACTCACGCTTACCTCTGCTTCCGTCCCTGGCTTCGAGGTAGCGCCGCAGTGTCTGGAAACAGCTCGGTAACTCCCAGGACGTGAACGGCATTGCTCCATCTAATCCGCCCGGCTTACGCTCCAGCAGAGGCAGATAATGAACGGGGTCAAAGATAAATTCGTTCTTCTCAAAGCAGCGTTCATGGCAGGCGATAATGGCATCCTTATGACAAATCTCAATATGAAACACATATGCCTTGACGATCACATCCCGATAGGCATACGCCACCGGCACCGAGTAGCTGTTGGTCTTGAAGCGAACCAACGACAGGCTGGTGACTTTGCGGGATTCAACTCGGCAGGCATCATAAGGCTCCGTCGGCAGTGGCAGAAAGGTACAACGCTCTTCATTGAGAAGCTCACCGATTGTTTGGTCCTTGCCTGCCGCCTTCCGTGACAGCCGCTCCCGGCACTGATCGAGCAGGTATGAATTGAGCCTCTCCCAACTGGCGAATCTGGGTATCGGCACCAAAAAGTTACGGCGAACATACCCCACCAATCGCTCGACCACCCCCTTCTCGTTGGGCCGACCAACATTGCAGAAGTTAGAAGTGAACAGATAGTGACTGCGAAGGGCAAGGAAACCGTCAGTGAGATCGCGACTCGGACCCTTGAGAATGGCCTTGACGGCCGTGCTCATGTTGTCGTACAGACTTGTCGGAGGAACGCCCTCAAAGAAGGCATAGGCGGCGTTATGACCATCCTGAACGGCCTCCAGCGCTTCCGTCGGATAGGCTTTGACGAAGATGGCGTCACTATAAGGAAGAGCCATGCAGAAGACATGAGCCTTCAACTCCCTGCCATCGATGACAACCCGGGCTTCTCCAAAGTCCACCTGGCTGGTTCCCTGACGATGCTCAAGAGGGAAGAACACCTCCCTCAGCCGTATCCTCTTCTCCCGAACGTAGTCCTTCACGATTGTGTAGGAACCAGCAAAACCATACTCCTGATGCAAACGGACCAGGATGCGCCTGGCCGTATGTCGCTGCTTTTTGGGTGCCTTCTGGTCATCTTCCAGAATCTGATCGATGATGCCAAGAAAGGGGTCCAACTTGGTCTTGGGGCGGGGACTACTCAATCGATAACCCGGCGGTCGGGCGTACAGCAGCATCTTGTTTATCGTCTTGCGGTGCAGGCCGGTACGCCGCGATATCTCGTGCTTGCTCAAACCGTCGCGGTAGTAAAGCCGGCGGACAAGATCATACTCGAACA
>JAGMDA010000820.1 GCA_023128935.1 Candidatus Eiseniibacteriota bacterium
CTGTTGGGCGGGGCCACTGGTTATCTGATCAAGCGTGGCCGCGGCCGGTCGTCGCACCTGGCCATGAATCGATCCAGTTTCCTGCGCTGGCTAAGGCTGCTTCAGAGACTGCGACTCGAGAAAGGAGGGCCGGGCCGCCTGGCAAGCCTCTCCACCTGCAGCAACGCTGGCGCTGGGGCCGCTGGCGGTTCGGTCTGGGTGCAACTGGGTGCGGCCGGTGGGGGCTTGAAGGCCTTTCCACCTGAGCGGGAACCTTTCATGCGCGCGGGGGAGTGGATGGCCCTGGCCCTGGCGAGTTCGTACTCCCTACCGCTCATGGTGGACGCCCTGTGCGCGGCTCCCGAGCGGCCTGCCGGGCCGGTGGTGTTGTCTGTGCCCCAGAGCCGGAGATTTTGCCGCGCATTGCGGGAAGTGGTCTCTCGTCGTTGGAACCACACGGTTCTCGATCTGGAAGGGGGCGAACACCTGCGTCCGGGACAGTGGCGCGTGCTCCCTGGCCGTTTCCTACTGGCCCCCCATGGTCATGCCCGTGGCATGCACTGTTTCGATCTGCTGCCCAGCCGCCTGGCCGACGAGCAACGGTCAGCCAGTGTCCAGCTCCAGCTCCTGGAGGCAATCGAGCCCGGATTACTGCAAATCTTTCTTGTCGAGCAACCGCAGGGTCCGCTCCTCGATTCCGTCAGGAACCTGGTATTGAAGGGGCACGCTGTTTTTCTCCATACCCATGCATTAGGCATGCGCGCGGAAATCCGGCACGGAGGGAGGCGATGACGCTGTTGCGCGCCGACCGGGGTGGTCAGAAATCCGGGCTGGCAGTAGGCCTGGGGCTGCTCTGGTTCCTATCGATCTCCGCTGAAGCCACCCCGCTGAGCAAGGAAATCAGCGAGGTTCGGATCGCCCAGGATACCCGTCAGTGGCTGATGGAGGTTCCCTACAACGGGCGGTGGTCTCACTGGTCGATTAACCATCCTCCCCGGATCGTCGTGGATCTGATTGGCGCGCGCTCCCAGCTGCCCAAGGCTCCCGCCCTCTACAGCGTGGATCTGCCGGGCGGGCCCGTGACGCAGATGCGCACGAGCCAGTTCAGCTCTGAACCTGGAAAATGGAGAGTTCGGATCACACTGGTCCTGTCAGAGTCCGTCCGTTACGAGGCCGAGCAGACCCAGCAGGGTGTCGAGTTGCGCATTTCCCAGCCTGACGATGCGCAGTGGGGAGGACTGTGGCGCATGGTGATCGATCCGCAGGGGATGAGGGCGGAGGCGATCCACAGCTCTCTGCCTGAAGGCGATTCCACTGCTACCTCTCACCCCGCCGTTTCGAGAGAGAAGGCCCCTGCGCCCGAGGTGAAGCCCGCCTCCTCTCCGGCAAGACGGGAGCCTGACGTACCGGCTGGACCCGCGTGGATTGATAGCACGGGGGAGGCCACGCTGGAGGAACTGCTCGCCGATACGCTCTTCTTTGTGCGTGGGCGTCGCCCCTCGCATCTGGCCTGGGACTTGGCTGCGGGTCGGTTGCTGGAGAATGCCCAGGATCGGTTCCTGATGGACGACAGCGCAGGCTGCATTTCGAAGCTCGAGACATGCACCCGCTTCTATGCCACCACGGATCCGGGCCGCCAGGCGACGCTCTTGCGCCACCTCATACTGCGCGCGTGGGGCCGGGTTGTGGAAGCTGATCTGGGCCCCGAGCCCCCGCAGGAGGGGCCCTGGTTGCTACTCGCCGACCAGGTCTTCCAGCGGCTGCTGGATAGCTCGCTTTATGCCGGCGACTTGGGCTTCACCGAGGATGTGCTCAGTCTGTGGCAGCAGGCGAATCCTGAACCATCAGATTGGGGTGCGGGCAGCCTGCGACTTGCGGAGGCCTACCTCGATGGGGGCGAGGGCCAGAAGGCAGCCGGGTGGATTACGCGGGCGCTCGAGGCGGATCCTGAGCTTGAAGCCTCTCCGGGCGTGATCCTGCTGCATGCTCTCACGCGCTTGGAGGTGCGCGCGTGGGATGAGGCCGCGGCGCTGCTCCTGCGGGTGGAGGCGTCCGGTGAGGGCGCGCTGGCCTTCCGCGCACGTGCGCTACGCGCTGATGCCTACTATCGACAGGAGAAGTTTAAGCGGGCGGCGGAGATCTATCAACAGCTCCTGGGCCAGGGCATCCCACCCGTGGAGCGCGAGTGGGCGATCTACCAGCTCGGCAACTGCTGGGCCGAGATGGGGGATGTAGAGAAGGCCAGGGCGTACTTTAGCCGGGCCGTCGAGGGTTCGGAAGGCTGCTTCTGGGCCCCATTCGCCCAATTGAGATTGGTCCAGCTGGAAGGAGATCGCCATGCCGCATCGATCCGTTGAGGCAGCCAGCTTGCGGCTGCCGGTCGTCTCAACTCCCGATGGGTTCCAGGATTCCGCGGCCGATCCGCTCGGCTGCGCCCACCGTTCCATCGCATTTCTTGAATCAATGCTGGAGGGGCTGTGCGACGGCGTGTTGGCCCTCGATCAGCACTCGAGGGTCCTCTATTGGTCCCCCTCGTGCGAGCATCTGGCGGGCTTCAGCGCAGCTTCAGCCATCGGAGCGATAGCTGGCGATGTCCTCGGTGAACTGCTGGCGGCGCGCCTCCGGGAGGTCGAGGAAGGAACAGTCGAGGGCTTGCTCAGTACACCGGCAGGGCCCGTGCCAGTACGTGCGATCGTCGTGAGGGTTGGCGGTCCGGGAGGCGTGCACATCGGCAAGGTGTGCGCGATCCGTGACCTACGCGGTGAGATGGAGCACCGGGCCGCGGGCAAGAGGGTCGAGGCCCTGGCCGAGTTGGGCCAGAGCGTGGCGTGCGCCGTGCACCAGATCCGCAACCCGCTGGGTGCCGCGGCAGGGTTTGCGGATCTGCTGGCCCGGGACCTGCGTGATTCTCCCTCAGCTGAGCTGCTCGAGAAGATACGCGAAGGACTGCGGGAGATGGATCGCCGGATCGGGGAGATCCTGACCTACGCCCGTCCCCGTCCCCTACAACCTGATCAGGTCGACCTATCTCGTCTCGTGGCTCAGGTTGTCGAGGAGGTGG
>JAGMDA010000821.1 GCA_023128935.1 Candidatus Eiseniibacteriota bacterium
GGTCCGATAGCAAGATTCCGTCCACATACTGCCGCACCCGGCGCCAGCGCCGGTACCACTGCCCATAGATCGGAAAAGAGAGCCCGTAGTGAAGGTTAATCCTCCCTCGCGAAAGAAGACACAACATGTCCTTGATCCGCCCGCACCGCTTCAAGGATCGGATCCCACGCTCGTAGGCATCGGGCACATCCTCGCGGATGGGGATAATAACTCCATCCTTTACCCGCGGCAATCTCGTCACGTCCGGCATGTGGTTCATCGCCCAGCGGATCTGAGCGATCCGGTCCTTCAGGCCTTCCGTCTCCAGGGTGGCGCCGAAGTCGAATATGTCCTTATCGAGGAATGGCGATACGACATCCGTCCACGGCATCACCTGACTAAGCAGGCAGGGAATGGTGAAGCCCTCAACTCGAAAACGCCACTTGAAGTCGAGGAGATTCTCGTACCGGCCGGTGAATCCGATGCGATCCATTACATCTTGAATGGAAAGGCCCATGGCTGCCTGAACGCGCTCGGCGAGCTGGGGCGTGAAAGATGTCTGGATAGTATCTTTGTGCCAGTAGATGAGTCCCTTGGCGAAGGCGTTGCAGGCAGCCTGAATGGACACGGGAGAGGCATCAACCAATGATGGGGCATCGAATGCGCCACCAAAAATCGCCTCGCCGACCAAGCCATGCAACTGGGGACCACTGGGGAGGGATCCGCTCAGCCTAGCACTCATGTAGTGCATGTGGTTGGGCAAGACGCGGCCCTCGGTGAACCACACCATCTTGCCGAACCAGTCCGGTAGACTATGCCCCTCGATCTCATGGATCTTGATGGGGATCGATAGCATCTCCGCAACCCGTGTGGCCATCTGGAGTTCCTGACAGCGAGGCTCGCCGACACAGAATGCCACTTGCTGCAACCCGGCTCGCTTGGCTGCCATCGCCAACAATCGGGAGTCGAGTCCGCCACTCAGGGCGATCGAGTACTTGGGTGCGACGCCGACAAAACGTCCCAGGTAACGCTGGACCAACGAGTCGAGCTCTCTGATGGCCTCATTGTCCACGGGCCTGTTACGTGGGTACCCTGGCGTCGGCAGGGCCGCAATCCGAAGCCCTTGCCGATTGCAGACCAATGAATGGTGGGCGGGTAGGCGACGAATTCCCGCCACCAGGGTGTGAGGGCGGACCAGATAGCCGACGGCCATCATCTCTGCCAGTGCTTCCAGCTCGAGGGTATCCCGGCGGGAATCAATGAGGAGTTTCAACTCTGAAGATACAATGAGTGTCTGGCCCCACCACCGATAATATATGGGGATGGTTCCGAAGCGATCGCTGAGTACAGTTAGTTCGGGTGTGTTCTGGTCAAGATGGGCGATTGCAAAGGACCCGCCAAAGTCATGAACTCCCTCTCCAGCGCTGCGGCCCATTGCGGAGAGGATCTGGATCGGAGTTGAAAGCTGGCTCGCCCGCGGATCAATCCAGCAGGATCCACTGACGGCCAAGATCCGTTCTCCCTCCCGCGCAACACCCCCGCTGGGCAGCTGTCCATGGTGCACGCAAACACAAAACATCAGTTCCGTGGAGATCCGTTCCACGGACTGATGAGGCATGAGGGTCAGCTGGCTCTTGAGCCGATTGACGAAGTCATCTCGGAGCGCCGGATCTAGGCCGGACGGATTGTAGAGCAACAATACACCCACCATGGATGGGATGCTAGAGTACCGTTAGATGCTTGTCTACCCAGATCTTGGGAGATTGAAGGAGCCATGTCGAGAGGTTAGAGGTCCCGCAAGCCGTCAGACTCGGCGGACTATTCGGTGATGAAGGGTCGCGGCGGCGACGCCCGCAGTTCGGACCGCTGGCTCCGCTGGGATCAAGGCTTCCGCATCACCCCGTTGTCGGACAACGGCTCAGACGCGATGCGGTGCGGAAGCCTGTCACTGGGCCCGCATCGCTGTCACAGGCGGCAGATTGAAAAGCGATATTTGCCGTTGCGCTCTTGCGGGATGCTCTTCATTTCGGCCACCTGGATGACGAAATCAGCCCCGAGGTGGCTGCGCAACTCGGCGATCAGCGCAGCTTGCACTGGATCGTTCCAGCCGACGCCTGGCACGAGGTTGACTACCGCCGCGCCGGGGCGATCCTGGACGATCTGCAACTGCCGGATGCCCTCAAAGCGGGTCAGCGTGCGTTCGATCAGGGAAACGCCAGCAACCCGCGAGCCGTCCGTGGCCACCAGGAAGTCCGCCAAGCGTCCCGTCAATCCCTCCATCAGGGGCAGAATCCGCCCGCATCGGCATATCCGGCTGCTAGGTGTGCCCCGGTCACCGACATCGTAGCGGATCATGGGCATGCCGCGGTTGACCAACTCCGTTACGATGATTCGCCCATCCTCTCCCGGCGTACAGGGGGAGCCATCCTCCCGCAGGAACTCGACATAGGCATGCTCGGCATTCAGGTGCAGCCCTTGATGAACCTCGCACTCACACGCGATAAGGCTGACCTCCTCGCACCCATAGCGGTCGGTCACGGGTACGCCAAAAACCTCCTCGATCACCTTCCTTTCCGGCTGGATCAGCATCATGCTAGTCGCCACGATCCCGCGGGGTCGCA
>JAGMDA010000822.1 GCA_023128935.1 Candidatus Eiseniibacteriota bacterium
GCGCTCACAGTCACGCGCCAGGCCAGGCACAGCTCGCCATCATGCGGGTAGATGAGCAGATCCGTGCCATCCTCCCGGCCCTCCACTCCATCGCGCGCGTTCAATTCCGCGATGGCCACGGATGCGGCGAGCGGCGCGGCAATGGCAGGAGTGGTTGTCGCCAGAGAGGGCGTGGGATGATACTGCCCACTGAAGCCGATCACAGTGCCGGATGGATCAAGGCGCACAATGACATCGCGCGCCCAGATCTCCAGGCCCTCGTAATACTGCTGGAAGCGCACGGCCCGAAAACCCTCGCGGCTCTCCTCCACACGGAAGGCAATCAGCTCGGCCTCGGGTGCATCGAGCTTTAGTAAGGCGCGGTGCTCCTGGAGAAAGGCGGCTGCGACAGCGGTGGGCTGGTTGGCAAACGCTTCCGCGCCGGGGAGTAGATCAGCGCCGGAGATGAAGCGCGGCGTGCCGCGGGATGCATGCCAAGCCACACGCAGCGTGCGGGGATTGGTCTCTTGTAAGCGGACGAGGTCAGTGACAGCCTCTGGAGATGACAGCAGGCCGCGATCAACCTCGCTCTCCAATCCCCACTGCCGGGCTTTTTGCAGAAGGGCCAGCCGGCGGCAGGTGTTGGCCAGCAGCACCTCTGGCGGCGCCGCGCTTCCTGTGCCCGCCAGCGCATCGCGGGCCAGGCGCTTGGCATCAAGTGGATGGCTGCCAGGAACTGCGGCGGCCGCCTTTTCTGCTACCGGGCTTGTGGTCGCGGGTGAGACCGGTGTCTGCAGCACCAACGGGAGGGCTCCGATATCGACATCTGCCATGCCTGAGGGGGCGGCCCCAAGCAGCAGTCCACCAACAAGGATCAACACCCACGACCTTCCGATTGGCATGCGCATTGCGGATCCCTCCTCTTATAGGTTACACTTATAGGTTATACAGCTCACACGGGGTGGGCTTATCCCCCCGCCGTCGGTTGCCCAAGTCACATTGCTACCATGATCTTTCGGCAATGGCCGTACAATTCCGCAGGAACAAACGTATCCTGGGCGGTTCCGATCTGCGGTACCCATTGTATCTGATGCGTCTTCCCGTCGGCCGTCACCCGGAAGAAACGGGTCAATTCGCCAGGCTCGCGACTCTCCTGCGCAAAGAAATCCTGCTGGCGGATCTTCGCCCAGAGATCCCGCCGATCGGTCTCCGAGAGCCGTCCCACCTGCTGAGGGTCTTGCTCGGCGACAGGTCCGCGCCAGTGGAGGACGTTACCGTCGGGTTGGATCGTGTATCCCTCCCAAAGCCCGGTGAAACCACCGCCTTCCCCGAAGACGATCGTGAGGTCGGTTGGTAGTGCGCCGGCGCTAGATCTGCTCTTGCCGGTCTGGCTGGAATTTCTTTGCTCGGATCGGGAGCAGGATGCCAGGATTGGAAGACAACACAGACACACTAGATAGACTAGCCATCGAGGCATCATCAACCCTCCCAAGGCGCCATCTACAATTGGATAGTGTACGGAGCCCTATCTACATGATCCTGAAGATCACTACAATCGCCACGTTCCTGGCAGAGGTATCCCGGAATGGTGCCCGCCCACAATGGCTGTTTTCATGCATCGTGGGTGCAGGTGTGATTGGCAAAGGATGCGGGGGGCGGGTGCCCTACTACTCCCGCCGTACTCCCGCATCGCGCACGGCTATGACAGGTGACGGTCCGCACTGTGCGTAACAACTTCAGAGGAGGCGAGTTATGTCGCCCCCTCCCGCACCACGCTTGACAATGGGTGCCATAAGGTACATAATTATGTAAGTAGATGGCACTATGCGAGTTCCGACTTCCCTCCCCGCGGCGCCAGGGCATCTTGTCCCTGCGCCGCGCAGTTGTGTGGCCGGATTCCAACCTGGAGGTCGACATGCGTCTCACAGCACCCAAGCTAGGTTTCTGGGTCCTCATAGCGGTCAACGCCCTTTTCGCTGCTCAGGCCGCGCAGGCCCAACGGACCACCACCGGGCCAGTGCCGCCTCCCGGGATCGATCGTGGCTTCCGGGATCAGACTCGCTTGCAAGTAGTCATTCCTGATGTCCCCGCTTACACATGGCATCACGGTTGCGGCCCGACGGCGACTGGGATGGTCGTTGGCTACTGGGACGGCCAAGGTTTTCCCGACCTGGTTCCGGGCTCGGCCGCCACTCAGACTCCGGCGGTCAATGCCATGATTACTGATGATAGCGGCCAGCCCAACTGCTCTCTGCCTGATGGAGATCACTATCAGGACTACTCGTGTCCCCTTGACACCTACGGACCTATACAGCCGGACCGGTCCGAACTTGGCGGAGCCCATAATAGCAATTGCGTGGGTGATTTCATGCGCACGTCCTGGAGCATTGCGGGCAACCGCTACGGTTGGAGTTATGGCAGTGATATCGTGCCGGCCTTCGAACAGTATGTGCAGTGCCAGACCGCATACGAACCGACCGCTCAGGATCATCCTTTCTATTCCTTTTCCTGGCAGAGGTACATGAATGAAATCGATGCAAATCGCCCGATGACGCTTATTGTTGACATAAACGGCGATGGAGTGACCGATCACCTCATAACAGCTGTTGGCTATAATGACGCCACGGGCCAGTACGGTTGTCATGACACTTGGGATGGCTCCGTACACTGGTTCGAATGGAGACAGATGTCCCCCGGTTCCCCCTGGGGGATCGCCAGTGTGTATACATTCCGTCTAACGATGGTCTATTTTATGCACGCAGATGGTTCGGGTGATTTCCCTACGATTCAAGCGGCCATTGACGCTTGTACATCCGATGAACTCATCCTGCTGAGTGACGGTGTTTACACTGGAGACGGCAATCGGGATCTCGACTTCCTCGGCAAGCCGATTACCGTGCGATCGCTGATGACTGATCCGGCGGCGTGCATTATCGACTGCCAGGGAAGCGAGCTCGATCCGCATCGCGGGTTCTATTTCCATGGAGGTGAAGGATCGGGATCGGTATTGAATGCTGTCACCATCGCCAACGGGTATCTCAGCGGCACAGACGGCGCTGGGGTGTACTGCACGGGTTCCTCTTCGCCAACACTCAAGAATTGCGTTTTCTGCGGGCACACGGCGGATGCAGGCGCGGGGATCCGCATTGAATCCTCGGCGCCCACACTAGAAAACTGCACGTTTTATGGGAATTCCGCTGGCACTTACGGGAGCGCTGCTTCCTGCCTGGATGGTACTCCTGGCTTCTACAATTGCACCATGGCGGACAACGCGGCTAGCGAGGGAGGTGGGCTGCATTGTGAAGGAACTGCGCATCCCACCCTGGATAACACGATCATTGCATTCAATGCGGGGGGCGCGGCTGTTTACTGTGAAACAGGCGGAACCTGCACTCTCACTTGCAGCGATATCTATGGCAATGAGGGCGGCGATTGGGTAGGAGAGATCGCGGGCCAGCTTGGACTGAATGGGAACATCTGTGAGGATCCGCTATTCTGCGGACTCCCAGTCGGAGAATTCACTCTTCGGGACGAGTCTCCCTGCGCACCCTTCTCGCCCCCGAACGAGGAGTGCGATCTCATCGGGGCCTGGCCTACCGGGTGCAATGAGTATGCCTGTTGCGTTGGAGAGGTTTGCGAAATCCTGTCAATGGCAGCCTGCACCGATGCGGGCGGCGAATGGATGGAGGGGATCGACAGTTGCGATCCCAATCCCTGCCCGCTCCGAGCGTGCTGTATCGAAGAGGCGTGCGAGGTTCTCAATATGCTCGACTGCCTCGTGGCGGGAGGGGAATGGCTGGATGACGTCGAGACATGCGATCCGAATCCGTGCCTGCCATATGCCGACCTGTTTGGTGGGTGCATGATCGTCCACTATGTTCCAGAGATGGAATGGACGGACAATGCGCCTCCGGAGGGATGGTGCCAGAACTACAGTGACAACTTTGCTCTAGCACAAAGCCAAGACCAGCTCACGCGGATTGACTATGCCGCGCAAACCTCCATGTGGTTCATACTGGGTGCCTGGGATCAGTCGAAGGAGTTCTGCGGAGTTCAGTTCGGGTTCGATGACTACAATCCTGCAGCATACGCATTCTATGAGGATGGCCCGTGCTTTCCCAGTGGTGGTTTGATGCTCCCCTCTGCTAACTGGCCGGGACCCAACGAGGGTGTCGGTCTTGTGGTAACTGGCGATCCGTGG
>JAGMDA010000823.1 GCA_023128935.1 Candidatus Eiseniibacteriota bacterium
AGACGGGGGAGGAAGAGCCGGCGCCCAAAGCAATGCCCACCGCGCTCAGGGATGTGATGGGGCGCTGCATCTACGGCGTCGATCTCAACCCGATGGCGATTGAGCTCTGCAAGATCAACCTGTGGATGGAGGCCTTGGAGCCGGGGAAGCCCTTGAGCTTCCTGGATCATCATATCCAGTGCGGCAACTCGCTTCTGGGGACGACGCCAGAGCTGATGGAGGGCGGCATCCCGGATGATGCCTTCAAGCCGATCCAAGGCGATGACAAGAAGGTTTGCGCGGCGCTAAGGAAGCAGAACAAGCAGGAACGCCAGGGCCAGCGCTCGCTCTTTGTGACACACGCCGAGACGGGGCTGGGAGATCTGGCCAAGCAGTTCGAGAAACTGAGCGCATCTGATGATGCCAGTCTCGAGTTGGTCAAGGCGAAGGCGAAGGAATACCGCGCCGCGGTGGCGTCGGCTTCCTACCAGCATGCGTCTCTGGTGGCCGACACGTGGTGCGCGGCGTTTGTGTGGAAGAGGGATGGAACGGCACTTGATGGCGTGCGCGGATTGACAACGGATCTGTTCCGCCGGCTGGAAGAGTCACCGGGCGCATTGCCGGATGAAGTGCGGGCGAGGGTTGCCGAGCTCAAGAATCGGTATAGGTTCTTCCACTGGCACCTGGCGTTTCCGGAAGTGTTCCGCGAACCAGAGCTAGGAGAGAAGCCGACCAGCGAGCAGGGGGGCTGGTCGGGCGGGTTCGATGTGGTGCTGGGGAATCCGCCGTGGGAGCGGATCAAGCTGCAGGAGAAGGAGTTCTTTGCGGCGCGCGATCCCGAGATCGCCAGTGCACCCAACGCGGCTGCCCGGCGGCGGATGATCGCGGCTCTGAAGACGACGAACCCGCAGCTCCTGGAAGCCTTCGAGCAGGCCAAGCGCGAGGCGGAAGGCGCGAGTCATTTGGTGCGACGTACCGGGCTGTATCCGCTGTGCGGGCGTGGGGATGTCAACACCTACACCATCTTCGCCGAGCTGATGCGGGGGCTGATCGGGCCTGCGGGCCGCACGGGCTGCATCGTGCCCTCCGGGATCGCGACGGATGACACTACGAAGTACTTCTTCTCCGAAATGGTCGAAAGTGGATCTCTGCACAGTCTCTACGATTTCCAGAGCGGTCCCGGTCTGTTCTCAGAGATAGGACATGCGCGTTTCAAGTTCTGTCTTCTGACCATGCTTGGGCCAGACGTTGCGAGACCCGAGGGCGCCGAATTCGCCTTTTTCCTCAGAAGCACAACTGTTCTAAGGGATCCCGAGCGCCGTTTCATGCTTTCAGCCGAGGACATGGCGCTGCTCAATCCGAATACGCGGACATGCCCGGTGTTTCGGACGAGGCGGGATGCTGAGCTAACCAAGTCGATCTATCGGCGGGTGCCGGTGCTCATCAAGGAGGGTCCGCCGGAGGAGAACCCGTGGGGGATAAAATTCGCAACGATGTTCCACATGAGCAACGACTCCCACCTCTTCCGCACGCGCGAGCAGCTGGAGGGGGACGGATTTGAGCTTGAAGGGAATGTGTTCGTGATGGGTGAGGAGCGGTGGTTGCCGTTGTATGAGGCGAAGATGATCCACCACTTCAATCATCGGTTTGGGGATTATGCACATCGGCCGGCTGGCTCACAGAGCACAGCGTTGCCCGAGGTGCCAGTTGAGCGGTTGCAGGATCCCTCATATGCGCCGCTGCCGAAGTATTGGGTGCCGGCGGAGGAGGTTGAAGCGCGGCTGGCGGGGAAGTGGGATCGGGAGTGGTTGCTGGGGTGGCGGGATATTACGAATGCCACGAATGAGCGGACGGTGATTGCGGGGGTGATGCCGGTTGCAGCCGTTGGGCATACGTGTCCGCTCCTTCTGCCAAACAAAGGAAACGAGTCAGATCGTATTTGCCTAGTAGCAAATCTCGGCCAGTTTGTCCTTGACTACATCGCACGACAGAAGATCGGTGGCACGCATCTGACTTATGGATTCCTGGAGCAGTTTCCGCTACTTCCCGCTGCAACCTATAGTGAAGTGATCCCCTGGGGATCAAGTCGGTCCATAGGAAGCTGGGTCCAGGCCAGAGTTCTTGAACTGTCCTGTACTACAGCCACCTTGGGAGCGCTTGGTCTTAATTGTGGCTACGATGGTCCTCCCTTTGGCTGGGATGAAGCCCGCCGCTTTCTCCTCCGCTGTGAGCTCGACGCAGCCTACTTCCGCCTCTATGGCATCGGCCGCGATGATGTCGACTACATCATGGAGACCTTTCCGATCGTGAAGCGGAAGGATGAGAAGGCTCATGGGGAGTATCGAACCAAGCGGGTTATCTTGGAGATCTATGACGAGATGACGGAAGCGATTCGAACGGGGGAGGAATACGAGACTAGGCTGGATCCACCGGCAGGGGATGCGAGGGTGGCGCATTCAGGTGCGGGGCACTAGAGCCATCGGTTGAGTGCTGCAGCATATGCGGCGTTGGGTGCACTGAAGCCCTCTTTGACCAATGGATTCAGGATTGCACTCTACAGGAACACGGAACCTAACGGATGAAGCTGACGGATTTTCCCGTAACAGTCCTGGCTGACAGCAGGGCCGGGGCATGCTCTCGCGGCCATCAGGAAAGAGACTTGTTCCACACTATCCGTTTGCTGGAGCAACAGGTCAATAAATCAACGCTCCTTTGCGACCAGCGACATCCAATCTGTCCCGCCTGGAGGGGGTTGCTCCTCCGGGTAAAAGGCCGTACTTACTGATTGCCTGGACAAACCGCATATCCATGCTATTGGCTGGGTTTTCTGGAAATGAACATCATGTGTCGGCAGTCGCAAGGAGGGCGTTATTTGGGTATCTTGTATCGGGTCACGCGGTAATAAAGTCTGTTGAGATGCGTGCTTTGTGATCATGGATTTATTCGATGCCGGGTGAGCGGTAAGTCCTGAGGGGTGAAAATGCGGAATTCGGCACAATCAATTCGTCATAGCGCTTCGTCGGCTGCGCAGCTTGCGTCATCCGATGCAATCATGCAGAACTGAAGACCGTCCCGGCACGGAGAGCATGGAGAGGAGACAATGGACTTCACTGGTCCGGAATGGAGGACCACTGCGGGGGACTGGGAACCCACGGCTGGTATCCTCCTCGAAAGATCGACACTGTCAGCGATTCCAACAAGGTACTTCCGCAATGTTGGCCTAAGTTCATATGTTGCCCAGTTTCATGTGGCGCTATTGTCAGCCTATGGTCCAGGCGGATGGGGCGAGGCGAAGTTCATCTACACCGATGCCGATCGCAGCGACAACGAGCGTATCGACTTCATGGTGCACGAGCACCGCGTGCGCCTCACGGTCGGGTCATTCCAGCTGAATGCGCCGCTACGATTCGGTACAGACCAGCTTCTGCAATGCGAGGTCGTATGCAGTGGAAACAGCTTGTCCCTCAAGGTGAATGATATCGTCGTGTTCGATCGCGCACCGATTGGTGGCCCATCAAGCGGGTGGATAGGCTTTGGGACCTATGAGGCGACTGCTCGCTTTTCCGACTTTCGGATCGAGGCGCATGCAGTCACGGGCTCTAGTCGAGAGGATTCCGCGGGTCCTCGTGTCTTCATCAGTCATAGTGCACAAGATGCGCAGTTGGCCGCAGGACTGGTGGATCTCTTGAAGTCCGCACTGCGTCTCAGTGCCCAGGACATTAGATGCACCAGTGTCGGAGGTCACGGACTACCCGGAGGAGCGCAGATCAACGAATGGATTCGGCATGAAGTACAGACAGTGCCAGTGCTTGTCGGGTTAGTCTCCAAGGCCAGCATGCAGTCGTCATACGTTCTGTTCGAGCTCGGGGCGCGGTGGGGTCTCGAGAAGCCCCTGATTCCGTTGCTTGCCCCAGGGGTTGAACCTGAGGCCATGCGAGAGCCACTGGCCAGCTTGAATGCCCTCTCGATCAGCAACCGACAACACCTGCAACAGTTCGTGAGCGATGTCGCTACGCACCTGAGCATCCGGCCCGAGGGACCTGCTGTTTACGACCGACTGATTGAGCAACTCGTTCACCCTGGTCAAGGAGGGTGCGAAGTCGTTGCTGCCGACATTGATCTGAGCGAGGACGAGTTTCCTGAGGGAGAGCAGACTATTGCTAAGCACTGCCAGGAAGAGCATCCTGACGATTTCTCCCTTCAGGAATACTGCCAGCAACAACAGCTCAAAGCGCTGGCGCGGTTGCGACAGGGTCGTCCTCCTGACATTTCGGAGCAAGTTTTCCGGACCATTCGTGCGAAGGTTACGCGGGAATTCCCTAACGACTACAGCCTCAGGCTATACGTTGAGGAACAGCAATGTCAGGCGTGGAGAAATCTCCAGAATCGCTAGAGATGAGGAGTGGCGCGCTTTAACCGCGCGGTGCAGCGGTCGGTCAACTTCGCGTCCCGCCGCTGACCGGCACGTAATATTTCAGGAAACAATGGCGCAGGACTGACACGGTATGCCAGAAAAGAAACTCAGACACCCCGTAAACAGTGACTGTTACGAGTACGCACTAGAGGTCTACCGCACCGATCTTAGGCGGTTTGAACTCAATGAACAGAAGGCCCTCCGCTTCCTAACTGTCCTTACTCTCCAGCTAGCCACCTTGGCCTTCTTTGGAAGGTGGATGTTGCGTGAGTTGCTCCCTCCGGGGGGCGATCTGTCGGCACTCCTGCTGCTCCTCGCTCTTGCACAATTCGCGTGCATCATCGGTGCCTGGATCTACATTCTCCGCCTACTGAAGCCGAGCGTTCGCCGGACCCTGGCGCTTGATGAAAGAGTCTTGGCAGCGTTTGCTCCAGACCATGAATCCATGACCGTCCGGGACATTGTAGACCGCCTTGTTGAGGCACATGCCTCTAACCAGCGGAGTGCGCAGACTCAAGTCGAAGCCCTTAAGGGAGCGCACCGCGCCATGCGCTTGGCCTGTACTTTCTAGTAGCATTTGTCTTAGCATCGGGGTTGTACTTATGGAATGGTGACATTCACTGCACGCGAGGAGGACGACCTAAGATGGCCGACACAGAAGAAACCACCGGACAAGAAGCTTCATCCACATCTTCGACGGAAGTAGGATCGGAGTCGGAGGCTGATGTTTCTGGCGCGAGCTCCACGACAGAATCTTCCGCTGGCGACGATGCTCACTCAACTGAGCCTGAAATCCAATCATCCTCAACCGCACAGCCGGAAAGTGGTTCCGAAGACCACACTGCTACAGAGCCTGCAGGAGAGAAGATTGAGGCCGCACCGCCTGATGCGAATCCGATGCCCCCTGCGGACTACCAGGAGTACGCTGAAAAGCCACCGCCTGAGCGGCGCATGGTGGAGGAAGACACGCCCGCCGGAAACGACAGTGATGATGCGGGGTCCGACGAGAACTGAAAGCCGGCATCACCTATGGCGAGACTCATGGCCAGGCAGGCAGCAGCCGTCCACCCGGGGCTGGGCGCGCAACATGCTTGGGGGAAGTGAAATGCCTGGGAGCCGAGTCATTGCCAGCACTACACATGAGATTGCAGGGTGGAACATACTGGCGCAAATCGACTTCGTCTCTGCCCATGTTGTGGCCGGTACAAGCACCACGGAATAGGCGTGTCTTCATTGGACACGGGCGATCGCGGGTCTGGACAGATCTTCGCGACTTCCTGCGGGACTGGCTAGGGTTGGAGCCCGAGGAGTTCAACCGTGAAAGCCCGGCTGGAAGGAGCACCCAGGAAAGATTGATGGAAATGCTGGATTCGTGCGACTTTGCATTCATTGTGCTTACAGCAGAGGACCAACACGCGGATGGCACGAGCCACCCTCGACTCAATTGCGCGCACGAGCTTGGCCTGTTCCAGGGGCGTCTTGGACAACGCCTCGCCATTCCGCTTGTTGAGGATGGGTGTG
>JAGMDA010000824.1 GCA_023128935.1 Candidatus Eiseniibacteriota bacterium
GCTGATCCGCGTTCGTGATGGCGTAGTCGAAATAGGCCGCGCAGGCTTCCTCAGCGCTCGGCGCCTCGCTGAAAGTGAGCTCAGATACATAGTGCGCGATGAAAACGCCCCCACCGAGATTCACATCTGCATGGGCCACGCTTCCTGCCAGAGCAGCCACGGTCACGATCCACACAACCAAGATATCTCGTCTCATCGTTTCATCTCCTCTCCCCGATAGGCGGATATCCGTGGCTCTCACGCTAGGTGAAGGGGCACATTGACGTGCATCCCCTCTCTGTATTACGCAACTTTCACTATAGCGGGGCAACTGAAGCGTGGGCAAGGTATTCTCATTACGGGCATTCCCATCACGTGCTCTCCCCGTTGCTTTGCCGGATGTCCGTGTGATCTAGACTGCCAGCGTCTCACATGGTTACACATGTCCACTCGCGCGGCGCTCGGCGTTCATGGCGCGGGAGGGTCTCCGCTGCTCTCGCGCTCCACAATCTGCTCCAGCCTGGCAATCAAGGGTGGTAGGTCTCCGGTCACCGTTTCTCATACTACGTCGAGGTCGACATCGAAGTAGGCGTGAATGAGCCGATCTCGCATTCCTGTCATTTGCTTCCACGCAATCCCCGGATGCGTTGTACGCAATGGCGCAGAAATGCCCCGGGCTGCCTCTCCAATTATCTCCAGGAGTCGAACCAGAGAGAGATTCAACATCCGGTTGGCGTTCAAGTCTTCGCGGGAGCAACCTGCGACAAGGCAACTGCTTCGCGAGCCGCATCGAGGATGTGTTGCAGGCGAACGATGTCATCTTTGCGCATATTGCACCACCGCGTGCGCCACTACTTCGTCTCGGAAGTAGCGGCTAAGATCTTTTGGGGTTCGCAGGTCGATCTTCCGACCACCGAACAGGGAGGACAGTTCCTCCTCCATATCGGATAGGCCGAAGAACCCAGGTACGTGCCCTGGCTCGAATTCGACTAGCACATCCACGTCGCTGTCCGGGCCGAAATCGTCACGCAGTACGGAACCAAACAGCGCCAGTTTGCTGACCCTCCATCGCACGCAGAAGGCAGCGATCTCATTCCTTGGAACACGGATGTTCAGGCCCATGAACCCCTCACCGCTTGCCAGAAGGGCAACTCCTTGATGCTCCCATTACCGCTTGTCGGAAGGGCACCATGCCCGCCACTCGGCATTGCCTTTAGTCAATCTGCCATACAGATGAGGTCTTCGTTCGCCCCACAACACCTTACGCCATTCCGCCTTTTCTACTACTCCCAACCACTCTGTTATGCGAGGGCGACCGATGCGAGCCTCACAATAGACAATGCCTGGATCCAGCATGGATCCTTGGGCAAGCACCTTGCCTTCCCAATCCACAAAGCAGGTTGCAGAGAGCCGCCCCCCGGCCTCCTCAAAAGGCCGCGCCCAGCCGGCCGCTGCAATGTGGAGGCTGGCATCAATCGCCCTCGCCCTGGTGGTAATATGGAAATGCTCGTTCTCCAACGGTTGAATCATATGAGGGAACACGATCAAATCGACGCCTTCCAGCCCATAGATCAGTGCGGGTTCTGGAGTGATAGCGTCATAGCAGATCAAGATACCAATACGTCCGATGTCGGTATCGAATACGGGAAAATTGTCTCCCATGAAGACGCCCTCGCCGAGTACGACACATCTTGGTTCGTGGACCTTGCGGTAAACACCAAGGCAGGATCCACTCCGGTCAAACAGGGCGGCGCTGTTGTAGGATTCCTTGCCTCTCAGTTCAATGAACGGGAATAGGATGTGACAATTGTACTCCGCCGCCTTATAAGAAACGCGCTTCATCATTCGTGAATCAGCACGTTCCGCGACGTCGCGGTACGGGATATTTCCGCCCGATCCAATGTTCACTCCCTCTGGCAGGACAATGAGGTCGACACCTCGCTGCCCGGCTTCGTCAATGGCCGCGAATGCATCGGCGATATGCCGCTGCGGGTCCTGTGGCAGCAGCATCTCCAATTGCACAAGCGCCACTCTCACGAGTGGGCCATATTTCTCATCGGGCAAGACATTGAACACCTCATCCGAGCGGTCCAATGCGAGGGCATCTGAGGCCTCTGGTCCAGAAGGAACAACTAGGACAACAGCCATAGAGAAAATGATGCAGCCAACAGTACAGCAGAGTGATGCGATGACTCTCTCCATTGGGCCCTCCTACTCACGCGGATGATCTGTCATCGAAGCGGATTTGCCATCGCTGACCGTAGCGCCAACCGTGACCATTGCGCCAGCGCCAATCCAAAGTCACGTGGTTCCACACCTAACAAACCAACGAGCTGGGGTGGCATTAAAACCCTCTACCGCTAGAAGACTTGTCTAACAGCCCGATCATGGTCGGG
>JAGMDA010000825.1 GCA_023128935.1 Candidatus Eiseniibacteriota bacterium
CACCTATCGTGCATAGAAGGTTTCACCTGTCATGCACAGCATGCGAGGGCAATGAGTATCGCCATACGCGAAATGTTCGCCAGCATATCCGGGCGCTACGACGTAGCCAACGCTGTGCTGTCCTTTGGTGCGCATCGTAGCTGGCGCAGGCGCGTGGCCGAAGAAGCGGTTCTGCCCGCCCATGCAGGTGTGCTGGATTGCGCGACAGGCACCGGGGATCTAGCGCTGGAGTTCGCGCGGAACCTTGGCTCAAGGGCGAAGATCGTGGGCGTGGACTTCACCCCGGAGATGCTTCGGCTTGCGGAAGAAAAAGCCGCGCGCCGGCTGGCTGCTGTGGAGTTCGTTCAGGCCGATGTGACGGATCTGCCATTTGCCAACAGCATGTTCGATGCGGCTAGCACTGCCTTCGGCATTCGCAATGTTGACAATCCGATACAGGGGCTTCGTGAGATGGCTCGCGTCGTTCGTCCCGGAGGGAAGGTGCTGGTGCTCGAGTTCGGTCGATGTGGCGGCGGGCTGCTTGGGCTGCTGTATGCATTCTACACCGCCTACCTAATCCCAGTTATTGGCGGCTTGTTGACTGGCCATCGCTCTGCCTACCGCTACCTGAACAGATCCAGTAGGAGCTTCCCATCAGGTGACGCTTTCCTGAAGCTCATGCAGGAGACCGGCATGTTCTCCCGGGTTGAGAGGGTTCCCCTGGCCTTGGATGTCGTCTATCTCTACTCAGGAACAGTTTCCCAGCACGAGACGCCAAGTCACCGCGGCGAGCACCAATCTTCGCGCCGCAAGGACCGCGGTATATGCGCCCGGCAGCCACCCAACGCCCGGCTCACCAGCCCACCGGTGCCTCGCAGACTGGCCCCAAGGTTGCATCTGGGGCTCAAGGCGTGGTCAGCGCCTGAATCCCCGACACAATCCCAAAGAGCCCTTGTGTTATGAGTGGCAGACCACAACAATACCCCCAGAATATTGAGCGACAAATGACCCCTACCACCTGAACTCGTACTCCAATTGCGCGGGAGGTTGGGTCTTCTCGTCCGCGCCGTATAAGGAGGCACTGTGGCATGAGGTCAAGTTGCACCGGTTCCGGAAGTAGGCCCACGCGGAACGGGAACTCTTGGCCCGGGCGGAAGCTGGAACCAAGGTTCTAGGGGAATCGATCCGAGCTTACTTCCGCTTCCTCCAGGAGAACCCCGAGAAGGTGCGTTTGATGGGCTGGGCGCACCTGGAGAGAGACACCGAGTGTATGGGTGAGGTGGGCTTGCTTATCCAGCATGGTGTCGAGAGGCTGCGCCAGGCTCAGGAGCAGGGGATGCTGCGGGCTGATGTCGACCCGCGCCATATCATCATTTCATTCGTGGGACTGGCCACCCATTGGTTCACAACGAAGCACGAATTCTGCCAGCCGACAACGGAGGATCCCAAGTGCATGCAGGCTGACGCGAACTACCTCGATGATATGCTAAGGATCTTCCTCGACGGCGTGCTTCCCAGGAAGGGAGAGCCTCCCCGTGGGAAATGATTGTCGTTGGCCCAAAGGCCCCGGGTGCCGCACGGGCAGGCTCAAGGAAGATCCCGGGCGCAGTGGATGTGCGCCACGACCTTGGACTGGGCGCGCCCACAGTGCGTTTCAAGGTCGATGACGCCGCCGCTGGAAGGCATGGGCTCTCGCGCAGTGATCTAGCACTGGCTCTGCTCAGACAGACTCGCGGTCTGGAGATCGGACAGTTCCGCGCCGGGGATGATCCTGTACCAATCTATCTGCGTTCGGCTGCCGGGGAGGCCGAAGGCTCGGGCGAGACCAACACCGCAATGATGGTGGCCCTTCCCTGGGGCATCCTGCTGCTATTGGGTATCCTGCTGGGTGAGTTCAACTCCTTCAGGCGCGTTGGGATCATCCTGGTGACAGTGCCGTTGGCGGCGGCAGGCGTGGTACCTGGCCTGATCATCGCCGGCCAGCCCTTCGGCTTCATGTCTCTGCTGGGCGTGATCGCCTTGGTCGGTATTGTAGTCAACAATGCCATTGTCCTGCTTGATCGCATTGAGAGGCGCCGCCGCGAGGGGGCCTCCATCGCCGATGCCGTTTCCGACGGCGTCCGGCGACGCATTCGGCCCATCCTGCTGACCACGATCACAACCGTAGCCGGACTGCTGCCCCTGGCCTTGTCGGGAACTACGCTCTGGCCTCCCCTGGCCTTGTCGGGAACTACGCTCTGGCCTCCCCTGGCCTGGGCGATGATTTCGGGCTTGCTGGCATCAACCATGCTTGCACTATGGTCATGCGGGCTATGTATAACCTGTTGCTAACACCGCGCGGCCAGTCGCTCGCACCACTGAGCCAAGCGCATGATCCGGGAGAGGCCCAATGACAATAACCAGAATCCGCAGGCTGGCGCCTGCCGCGAGTCGTGAGCTGCGAGATTCCGCAAGGCGCACAATGGAGCCTACCGCGAGTCATGAGCTGCGAGATTC
>JAGMDA010000826.1 GCA_023128935.1 Candidatus Eiseniibacteriota bacterium
ACCGCGATGCCGGCCGTGTGGGCCAGTTGGGCCAGTTCGGCCAGCGATTCCTCGACCGGCCAGTGGCCATCGGACGAGGAACTCGGGCGTTTTTTCAGTTCGACCCCTACCAGAAATCCTCGTTCCTGCGGCGGGCCGGTGGGCTCAGATGGTCTGGCGATGCTTCACCTCCAATTATGAACAGGTGTGGCAAAACTCACATACAGAAATATTATGTTAACTTGTGTCGCTCTGCCCCGCTTTCGTGACTAGCTCCGAGGTGCTATAATGCTCAAAATCCTCTCAGGAGTTAAGTCGATGCGGACAGCCAAGGACAACACCAATCTGCCGAGGCGATACTATCGGCCCCAATTACGGCGGTGTCCACACTGCCACTGGAAGCTAAAACGATGGTGTACGCTTTGGAGCAAGTATCTGGTAACACTGGACGGTCGGAGCCACGTTTTCAGCCAAGGTTACCGCTGTTCCAACCCTGCTTGCCCACATCCAGAAGAAATCTATCGTTCTGCGGAGGCTGAGGCCTCGAGCTTGCCGAAGTGCAGTTTTGGCGTCGAGGTAGTGGGCGAGGTTGGCTATCAGCGATTCTGGATGCGTCGCACGGTCTTGGAAATTCATGCATCGCTCAGAGACCGTATCCCGATCTCCGAACGCCAGGTGTTGAACCTCCTCGTCAACTTTCTGGCCTTGCTGCGAGCCGCCCAACCAGCCAAAGTGACCAGTTTGCTACCGCAATGGAAAGAGCTGGGTGGGCTGATCCTGTCCATAGATGGGATGCAACCCGAGAAGGGTAACCATGCCCTGTACGTGGTCCGCGAAACGCAGTTGGACGTAACCTTGGATGCCAATATACTGAAGACGAGCGACCACAAAACCATCAAAGCCAAACTAATTGAACCCATCAAGCAACTGGGTATCCCCATTCGTGGCGTAGTTAGCGATGCCCAAGAGTCCATCCAGATGGCGGTCGAGCAGGCATTACCCGGAGTACCCCATCAGAATTGCCAGTATCATTGCCTGCGCGAGGCCGGCCGGCCGACGTTTCTGGCTGATCGGGCCATGAAAACCGAGTTGAAGAAGAAACTCCGGGGCCGTTTGGCTACGGCGCGACGCGCTATCGGCCGACTGCCCGATAGCAGCCCCTATCGGCCTGCGTTGCTGAAGTATGCGCGTCACATCCGTTTCACCTTGTTGGAAAAGAGCATCTTACCTTTCGACTTGGGCGGCCTCAGCATGTTTCAAGGTTTGGCAGATCTCGAAGCTTCTCTGCGCCGTGCCCGGAAAAAAGGGGGCATCGATTGCTCGACCGACTCATCAAGATCGTGGCAGTTCGTGAACCTTTCACTGCCCAAGCTGCACGCTCGAAGCGTCAACTGGAGTGGCTCATCGACCTGCAGCGACTCCTCGACCCAACGACTGGAAAGCCTTCTCGCCCACCTACGGGCGCTGAGGTTAGTGCACGAGTAGATGAGTATCTGCGTGCCTTCAGTCAACGGACTGACTTGGATGAGACGGACATGGTCGTAGCTCAACACATCGTCCAGACCTTTCGCAACCGTTGGTGGGGTCTGTTTCGGTGCTACGATGTGCCTGACCTGCCATCGACCAACAATGATTTGGAAACGTTCTTCGGTCGGCTGAAGACCAACCAACGACGAGTGACAGGGCGCAAAAATGTGAATAGCTTCGTCCTACGCTATGGAGCCTACGCAGCCTTCGTCGACCTTTCTGAGTCTAAGCCTGAATTACTAGCCCGGCTCCGGCAAGTCGACCGTGATGCTTACAAACGGGAACGGCAGCGACTTCAGACAATCCTGGCTGAAGTACGGGACCAACACCGCTTCCGACACAACCGCAACCTGGCGCTGCAAGAATTGGAACTTGAATGGGCTGCCGCCGTCGAAGCAGCATCCCAATTGCGAGAGGTCGAGGCATCAGCGAAGAACAGGCATCAACTGACTAG
>JAGMDA010000827.1 GCA_023128935.1 Candidatus Eiseniibacteriota bacterium
CGTCCACCTTGGGAAGCTCGCGGGCCATCGTCTCCGCCACTTCCGAGGCAGGGGTGATGGGATAGCCCCCAAAGAACGTGCACCCGGCGAAGAGCGCGCCGTAAGCGGCAGCCTCGTCGCCCAGCGCAAACCGCACGCTGCCGGAAAGGCCACTCAAGTACCGCCGGGCTTTATCCGTCTGCACCTTCTTCTTCCTCAACGATGAAAACAGCAAAGTCGGGACAAAACAGCTCGCACTGGTGACAGTTGGTACACTTGCTCGCGTCAACGACGTGGGGCATATAGAACCCGCGGCTGTTCACCTCCTTGGAAAGCTCAAGCGCGTGTTTGGGGCAGAAGTAGACGCAGATGCCGCATCCCTTGCAGTACCTCCCGTCGATTGCGATCATCGGCTTCCGCTCCAAGGTGAAACGGACATCACGTCCCAGAGCCGCCCCCGACGAAGCCTCGCCGGGAGAGGCAGGCAAACGCCCGGAGGCTAGAACAGGTCGTCCAGCTCGTCATCTCCTCCGCCGGGCAGTTCGCCGTACTGCTTCAGGTGCTGCTGAATGAGCTCACTCTCACGCTTAGTGTACATCCGATCCTCTTCCCAGAGGAAGAACCCCGCCTCGGTACCCGACGCGAGCTTCTCCAAAAGCCCCGCCTGGATGTTCGCCACGCCTTTGATCGCGACGGGTTTCTTGTCGGCATCGGCCAGGATGAAAACGCCTTCAACCGCCGGCACCTGGTCCACATTCGAACGGTTGAAGTCCAACCACCTTTCCGGCGGAAGCGCCGGCTCAACGATCATCAGCCGCAGGTCGCATTGGAGGCAGCGCCGCGCCTCGGCCTGCGCCGCTTCGGACGAGTAGGTCCCCTCAATCTCCCGAAAGTCAGTGCGGCGTTGCTCAGGTGATGCACAGGGCAGCGGCACCCGGGCACGCGGCGCGAAGCCCTCCTCGCGTCCGATCCAGGCATTGGGGGGTGCGTGGTCAGTGAGTCGGAGCGACACGTCGCCATCGCCGCCTAGGTATCGGTCGATTCGTTCGGCAGCCGCACGCCCGGAAGCCACGGCATCGACTACCGATCCGCCTCCGGCGGACGCGCTCGTGATATCACCCGCCAGGAAAACTCCCTCTCCCTCGGCGGGGACACTCTCCGGTGGAGCCTGGCCGATGGCGAGTATCACCGCGCTGGCGTCGACTGTCAGTCTTTGCTGCTCGTCGAATGTGGGGGCGAAATTCCGCTGCTCGTCGAACACGGCCACACAGCACCGAAACTCCACACCCTCTGCCCTTCCTCTTGTACCCAAGATGGCGGCGGGCCCCCAACTGGGATTGACCTGAACTCCCTCAGCCTCGGCCTTCTGGATTTCGTGGGCGTGGGCCGGCATTTCTTCGCGGCTTTCCAGGCAGAGTAGGCGCACGCTTCCACCGGACAGGCGCAGCGCCGTCATGGCTACGTCAATGGCTACGTTGCCGCCACCGACCACGACAACATTACGGCCAAGGTTTAGAGTCTTTCCCGCCTTGACCTCGCTCAGGAATTCAAGCCCCCAGAACACGCCGTCGAGACCGACTCCCTCGAGCGCGAACTTCTTACTCTCCGGCAGACCGACAGCGACCAGCACGGCGTCGAAGCCCTGACACAATAGATTGACCATCGCCTCACCCGTCGCCAACCGGCACCCGGTCCTGATCTCCACTCCCAG
>JAGMDA010000828.1 GCA_023128935.1 Candidatus Eiseniibacteriota bacterium
GTTGGCGCCATGGGGTCGTCAGCGACCCGACAACGGGTCAGAGCATCGAGTACATGCCTCTGGTAGGTGGATGGAGTCCAGGGGTGCACCCATCGCTGGCACAAATTCAGGCGCGCATCAATGAAGCCCCGGAACTCTTTCCGGACGGGACGACATGGCTAATCGGCAACGAGATAATCTGGGACGACCATCGAACGCCGGTTCAATACGCACAGGACTATCACGAATTCTACTATGGGCTCAAAGCCATCAACCCGACCTTCAAAATCGCTAATGGATCGGTCATTACATCCGTGTACTACGACAGGCCGGGTTTTACAGGCACGCCCTACGAGCTGTTGGATGCCATTCGAGCGGCCTATCAGTCAGAGTACGGCGAAGAGTGGCCGGTGGATGTGTGGAACATCCACCCCTATGTGTGGACTAAGCCGACCGTTCAAGAAGAGCTCGCTGACCTTGAGAACCAGCTCAACACATTTCGCGATTACATGGTCAGCATTGGTGAGCAGGACAAGCCGCTCATCATCACCGAATACGGGTTGCTGAACGATCATCCCGAGCAGTGGATGATCGACTTCCTGTTCGGTTCCTTCGACATCCTTCTCTCGAAGAACCATCCGAATGGAATGCCCAGTGACGAGGGACGATGGGTACAGCGCTGGGCCTGGTTCGTAAACAACAACCATGTGTGGTACGAGGGTGGTCCGGTTCAGTGGACGCACTGTGCCCTGTATAATGGTGATACCTTCGATATCAGGCCGCTCGGAGAAGCATACGCAGCCTACCAGAGCAATCCTTACGGTGTTTCCGGAGCCAATTGGTCTGCCAATGGGGTGATGGTCAAGCTCGGCATGCCCCCGGAATGTCTGTGCTACATCTGGGACACTCTGCAGCCGACGAACTTGGTGAATATGGTTCGGCCTAAAAAGTACTGGGAGTACGTGGGTGTCAATCCCGACCGCATACAAGGATACAACAGCGAGACCGATCAGCTTTTGCACCCTGAGGAATTCGGGCAATGGGTCGAAGACCATCCCGGCACGATCTGGATCATCGGAAATGAGCCAGACATGGGCGGCCAGGACAACCTCACGCCGGAGCAGTACGCCCGGATGTTCCACACCTACTACGATTTCATCAAGGTCCAGGACCGAGACCCGACGGCTCGCTTTGCCACCGCAGGCCTGGCCGCCCTCGCGTATACGAGCTGGCTGAACGATGATATTGCCTGGTGGGACCAGGTACTGGCGGAATATCAGTCCCAGTTTGGTACGGACATGCCGATCAATATCTGGAACTGTCACTGCTACGCCATCGCTGGTGAGCTTGATCCCAACCGCGTTATTGCCGATTACTTCCATCCTTTCCTTGACTACACCCGGACGGTCAACGGGGGTATTTATGAGGATACGGAATTCTGGGTAACTGAATTTGGTTTCGGCGGAGATTTAGGAGGTGAACTGGGCGGTGAGTATATGAAACAGTTATGCCCGCGGTTGGAAGCCTTAGGAGTAGATAGATTTTTCTGGTTTTTGGGGCCCTGGTCAAACTGGGATCCGTCCTTTCAGAGAGTGGCACTGTTGGGACCAGACGGTTTGCCGACTGCGCTTGGT
>JAGMDA010000829.1 GCA_023128935.1 Candidatus Eiseniibacteriota bacterium
GGTTGAGACCCACCAATTTCTTGGTGCCTTCTCGTGCCACCGGTCTTGCGTTCTTGTTTTGAGGCTGGGCTATGAGCACACAAGAATCTGATCCCCGTTGGCAACGGGCAATACTGGAAGCGCGAATAGCTGAGTTGCACAGGATGCTAGAGGCCATCGAGGACTGTGGAGACTTAGATGTCGTAGAACTCAGTACGTTGGCTTCGGAGGCGCTTGCCTCAGACTATGCCATTGAGCGGGTATTGAAGGCCGCAGAGCAGACAAAGGAGAACGTGAATGCCCGCCCCGAATGAGATGGTTTGGTATAAATGGTTTCCCGTCAAGGCAATGACCTCGGTTCGATTTGCAACCTTAACCTTAGAAGAAGAAGGTTTTTATCGGCGGCTGTATGACCTTGCGTCAATTGCCCAACCAAGTATTCGGCGGGGATGGGTTTATGAGCATGATAAGCCTGCGACAATAAAAGAAATCGGAATTATGCTCAAAACTGGGACAAAACGCACGGAAAAATTTCTAAAACTTTTGGCGGAAAGGGGGCTCGTGATACAAGATAATGATGGGGCTTGGGGGTTCCCGAACTTCGCCAAACATCAACGTAGAGCGAACTTACGGCCCAGAGCTGATGGTTTAGGTAGTGCTGAAACCGGGACGGATGAACTGGGAAGTCGGGACAAAACTGGGACAAAAACGGGCGCGCTCTCTGCATCTGCTTCTAAAGACGTTAATGACGTTAACGACGTTAATGCCGCGCCCGCGTCGCAAAACAGGACGCCGGCAACAAAAGCGGCACGGCCATCCGCCGAGAACCAGGAGCTTTCCATCCTCGTTCAGCAATTCGTAGAACAGACCCACTGGAGCGGCAACGCCGCCCGTGTCCGAAAGGAACTGCTTTATGCCTTGAAGGAGGGCTTCGATTCTATGGTGATTCAGGCAGCGATCCAGAAGGCGGAGGTGGGTAGCAAGCCCTGGGACTTACTGGAGGCTCTCCGGCAGTCGCGCAAGGCCCCACGCGGCCCGACACCTGAACAATCAGCGGCAAGACAGCGGCGGCAGGATACCGCAGAGGCTAAGCGAATGAAGGAACTACGTGAATGGGAGGCGAAACAGCGGGTGAAGCTGAAAGACAAAACGGCATGAATCGCGGCAAGGCGTTGAAGTTACCCCATTCTAGGAGTGAGCCATGATAAAGGGCCTGGGAATTGGCGCAGTTGTTGGGATTGTGCTGGGTGTGCTGGCCTTTGGATGCCCCTGGGGGCCGCTGACGCGCCTGACGGCGGCGCATCCCCAAATGCTTGTAATGCCCGTAAGCCAGGCGGACGCCTGCCTATACAGAGGCAAGTTTGAGGTCACGGCCTATACGTCCGGCCCGGAATCTTGCGGCAAGTGGGCCGACGGTTATACGGCAACGGGGATGCGCGCAGTCGTCGAGAATCAAATCTGTGCCGCAGACTGGGAGGTGCTTCCTGTCGGAACTTGGGTATACGTGGAGGGGGCAGGTTGCTACCAGGTCCAGGACCGTGGCGGCGCGATTCGCGGGCGCAAGCTCGACCTACTCATGGGAACCGTGGCCGAGGCGCGTGAGTGGGGCCGGCGAAGCGTAGATATATGGGAGTTGGAAACGGGAACGGAGACGCAGAAATGAACCGCCCCACGCACAAGACAGCGATCGAGGCGATCCGGCGGCTGGTGTCTGCGCTCGGAGGTGTCTGCAATGTTTTACCGCAAAGCAGTAGGGGTTCGCTGCATGGTTCTGCTGGCATTTCTGATCTTTACTTACAAATGCAGGATCAGTCCGTATGGGTTGAGGTCAAGGTCGGGAAGGACAAGCTCAGTCCGGCGCAGGTTGCCTTTATCGCGCGTGAACATGCTTGCGGGGGGGCGGTGCTTGTCGGCGACGTGGATACCGTGATTGAGTTTCTTGGGATCGAAGGAAGGGGGGTCAAGCCATGAGTCAGGCCGTGATGTTTGCGGAATCGAAATACGGCATCCACTACGCCAAACTTGAAACTAGCCCGCGCCTGCAACGGATGTTGAAACTCCTTTGCACCGGCGAGCGGTTCACGACCCGCGACATCGTGATGCAAGCCGAGATCATGGCCGTGGGAACGGCGGCTTCTGAACTGAGGGCAAATGGGATTCAGGTGCAATGCAAGGCGGAAGGTCAGGGCCGGTACGTTTACTGGCTGGACGGATACGGACTGAGGCAGGCGCAGGAGAGACAGGGGGGCCTATGAGTGGGACATGATGCGAGCGGACTCGGCCAGATACGACGCTACAGGATTGGAGAAGATCGGACATGACAAGATTTCTTTTACGTGGAGGCTGGAAGGAT